>JAVRKN010000151.1:0-3751 GCA_031962405.1 Athalassotoga sp.
CTCCGCAGCGAAGATAATCCACTTAATTTTGTGATTTAAAGTTTAAAACAATCATAAACGCGTAATTTCCCAAAATTTTGCCTAAAAAGGCCGAATTTGGCGTTTGCATTTTTTACTTTTATATGTTTTCATTTAGTTGTATTTAGTTTTATTTGGAGGCGTAAAAATGGGTATAAAAAAAGAAGAAATAAGTAAGGTTGTAAACAAAGCAGTCGATGAAGTTCAAATAGTCGATCTCCACACGCACATCTTCGATCTGAGATTTAAAAATTTGCTTTTGTGGGGCATCGATGATCTTCTAACTTATCATTATTTAATAGCAGAAGTTATGAGATTTTCAGATATGCCTTACGAAGAATTCTGGAAAATGTCCACAAAAGCTCAGGCAGATCTCATATGGAAAACACTTTTTATCGACAATTCCCCAATAAGTGAAGCCGCAAGGGGAGTCATAACAGTTTTAAAATCCATAGGCCTCGATCCTTCCAAAAGGGATCTTCAAAGTTATAGAAAATTTTTTCAATCCAAAAAAGTAGAGGAATATATCGATCTTGTTTTCAAAACGGCACACATAAAATATGTTGTCATGACCAACGATCCATTCGTTGAAGAGGAAAGAAAGGTGTGGCTAAAGGGCGAAGCCGGAGATCCGCGATTCAAAAGTGCCCTTAGAATAGATCCTCTACTTGTCAAATGGCCTTCTTCTTACCTTAAACTTAAAGAATGGGGCTACGATGTTGAAGAAAAATTAACGGAGAAGACCTTTTCAGAGATAAAAAGATTTTTGAAAGATTGGATCGAAAGAATGCAACCTCTCTACATGGCCGCATCACTGCCGCCCGAATTCAAAGTGCCTGCAGACAATGAAACAGCCTTGATAATAGAGAATGCCATTATTCCAGTTTCTTACGAAAAGAATGTGCCATTTGCCATGATGATAGGCGCAAAAAAGCTCACAAATCCTCAGTTAAAACTCGCGGGAGACTCCGTTGGAAAGGCTGACATAAACACGGTTGAGTACCTTGCAAGAATGTATCCTCACAACAAATTTTTGATAACCATGCTTTCAAGAGAAAATCAGCACGAACTTGTCGTTGCGGCAAGAAAATTCAGAAATATACACGTTTTCGGATGCTGGTGGTTTTTGAACAATCCTTCCGTCGTTGATGAAATAACGCGCGAGAGGATGGAAATGTTAGGATTGAGTTTCACCCCTCAGCATTCAGATGCACGCGTGCTCGATCAACTCATATACAAATGGGATCATTCCAAAAAGGTCATAGAGAAAGTTTTGTCGGATAAATACGCAGATATAGCAGAAGATGGATGGGCAATTTCCGAAGAGGAGATAAAAAGAGACGTTGAAAAACTTTTTGGCGGTGAATTTGAAGCATTTTTAAAAAGGAGATTTTAAATGCTGGAAGAAACGAGAAAGGCGAAATTGATCGATCTTATAAAGGAAAAAGGGGAGATAACCGTAAATGAACTCTCAAAAGCGCTCGGTGTCACGGGCACTACCATAAGAAAAGATCTTTCAGATCTCGAAGAACTTGGCATGGTCGTTCGAACTCACGGAGGAGCCATTCTTCCGTCGCACACGAAAGTCGAATGGAGTTTCATTCAAAAGTCTCAGCAGCATGTCGAAGAAAAGTATGCCATAGCAAAAAAAGCGCTTGAATTTGTAAAGCCGGGCGACAGCATAATTTTGGACAGTGGCACGACGACACTTGCGATGGCAAGAGAAATAAAGAAAATGAAATTGCTCCCCTTGACAATAGTTACTAATAATTTCTTCATAGCGACGGAATTGGTCGGCACAGGCATCGATCTCATAGTGCTCGGTGGAGTTGTCAGAGAGAATAGTTTTTCCCTGATAGGCGCGTTCACAGAAGAGAACATAAAGAAGATATACGCTGACAAATCATTCATTGGTGCGACTGGATTTTCCAAAGACGGTTTTATGACTCCGAATGTGAATGAGGCGAAGATAAAGTCTTTGATGATCTCCCAATCGAGCGAATCATTTGTCATAGTCGACTCATCTAAATTTGAAAGGCCTTCTTTTGCAATATACGCAACTTTTGAACAGATAGACCACGTTATAACGGATTGGAAAATACCAAATGAAGATAGAACGATACTTGTAAGTGCAGGAGTAGATTTGATCGTTGCACAAAAGGAGGAAAAAAATGATCCTAAAAGATAATCTTGTAACGGTTGTTCAGCCTATGGCCTTCCCAGGCCGTCAAAATACAAATTCGATGCAGAGGGGAGAACCATCTGAAAAGTATTTGATGGATTCTCTTAAGATAATTGCGCAGGACAATTACTTTGGCGGAATAGAGATAACGCGAATAAAGGATCCTTCTCTGAGAAAAAAGGCCATTGAGTTTTTGAAGACGACGAAACTTCACATATTTTTTGGAGCACAATTTGTACAATCGTTGAACGAAGAAGGATATGCTCCAACGGACATTTCATCCATAAACGAACTCGATAGAATTAACGGCGTAAATCGGCTCAAAGAGTTGATAGATCAAGCGTATGAATTCAACGCGGAAGGGTTTACCTTCAGATCCGGCCGTGATCCAGGAATAGAATTACGAGATGCGGCAAAATTGTCCTTGGTGAGATCCATTCATGAACTTTGCGAATATTCTCAAGAGGTTGCGAAAAAACTTAAGAGAAAACCTCTTAAGTTGATTCTGGTCATGTTCGATAGGATAAACGATCCGAGGGGAAGGTTTCACGATCAACTCATAGGCCCAACACTTGAAGCAATAGAAATAGCAAGAAGGGTAAGAGACGAATACCACCACGATGAGTTTGGACTTTTGTACGATCTCACCCACATGCTGCTCATAAGAAACACGAAATCGATAATCGATCACATAAACTTGGAAATAACCTCTGGCGATGAAACGAAAAAATATGAGAATCTTGTGAAAGCAGAAGATGTTGAAGAGCCAGAATTTGCGGAAGTTTTACAGTATCTAAAACCTTATCTCTTCCATGTTCACATAGGCAATTGCGTGCTTGATCCAAACGATCCTAATTACGGTGATGCCCACATATCATTTGCATATCCAAATGGATCTATAAAATTGAGAGAGGTTGCCGACTTTGTAAAAGCACTTCATGAGATGAATTACACGGGCCCCATAGGCTTTGAAGTGATGCCGCGCGGTCGTGAAGGAAGCGTGCCCGTCCTTCAACATTCAAAGTCTTTCTACGATGATGCCCGCACATGGCAGGACGTCATATATTCAGCCGGCAAATACAAATTCGTAACGCGCGATTACTTTCCAGAATGGGCATTTTACAAATTAACGGATTTGAGGGTGAAAAATCCAGAAATAATCGAAGAAACATTGAAGGCAAGAAAGAGAAGAAAATCTTTGACAGAAGATGGTTATTTGGTTATCCTTGCAGCAGACCACCCAGCCAGACGCGTTACTGGCGTTGGTGATAATCCCACCTTAATAGGAGATCGTCTTGAATATCTTGGAAGAATTGTGAGAGTTTTGACGTATGGATACGTTGACGGCGTTATGGCCACTCCTGATTTGATAGACGAATTGGCCATGATAGATTATCTTTATAGGAAATCTGGAAGGAAAAGCTTTTTGGACAACAAGATCATGATGGGCAGCATGAACAGATCTGGACTTGCCGGTATTGAGTACGAAATGGAAGATGTCATAACTTCTTACTGGCCAAAAGATCTTGTGAGATTTAACCTTGATGCCGG
>JAVRKN010000152.1:0-3739 GCA_031962405.1 Athalassotoga sp.
TAAGTAGATCTTTTCAAAGTTTTGAGAAACGCTTCCAATCCATTTTGCATAAATTCTGGAGGCATATGACCTTTGGTGTAAAAGTAATAATCGTCAAATCCCCATTTCATCATGTGAGCAATTGGCCCTTCAAGAGTTATGTCTGTCTTCCCACCGTAGAGATAATCTGAAAGGATCATCGTCGCTTCTATTCCACCTCTGTTCATGATGCAAAAAACTTCTGGCTTAAAAGGTAAGACTTCTCCCTTTCCGTTTATCTCTTTTGCAATGGCACTTGCGGCAACTTGCCCTTGCATAACCGCTATATGACCCAATTTTGGCATCGAAATCGCATTTATATCCCCGACTGCAAAGATATTTTTGTATTGAGTGTGTCTCATGGTTTCATCTGTCATTATGAACCCTTTTTCATCGCCGATTCCAGAACTTTTCACAACCTGTGTACCGGTGTATTCGGGTATTATAATGGTTAAATTGCTTTCGAGTGTGCTTCCATCCGTAAACTCAACATGATCTTTGTCTATTTTCTTTAGCACTTTAGACGTTACGACATCAATGCCTTGGGCTTTTATGATAGGCTCAATTTTTTTGTGTACCTTTGGCCCAACATCTTCAAAAAAGATCTCGCCAGGAGAAAAAACGGTTATACTCGTTTTAGATCTTATAGCCTTCTGCCTCAAGACGTAATCAAGCATGAACATGATTTCTCCGACGGGTCCTTCGCATGGAGCGGCAAGCTTTTTTACTCCAGGATGATCTGCCCATTCAGTCTTTGCTGCTCCTATGACCACCTTTCCTCCGTCAAAATTGATCATTCTCTCATAAAGTTTCGGGGCGTGAAGATCGTCGCAAACGGAATAACCGTAATCTTTGAACCCATCTATTGCCTCGTAGTTTTTAACGGCCCCAGTTGCCATGATGAGATAATCGTACTTCATCGTGCCATTTTCAAAGGTAATCTCATTTTTTGAAGGATCTATACTCTTAACTTCAACGTTTAAGTATTTTCCACCATTTTTTTCGATGACCTCTTTAAGCGGTATTTGCACTTTGCTCACAGGTTTTCCAGCAAAAGCCACCTCTGGCAAAGATGGTTTTTCAACGCTGGTAGTTCTAAGGTCTATCAAGACGATTTCCACACTTGAAACGGCTTTTTTTAAGGAATAAAAAGCGCTTAAACCTCCAAATCCACCTCCAACGATGACTATTTTTTCATTCATCTAACTGGCCTCCTTAAACTAAAGATCAGTATTCACCGTATTTACCAGCCTTACTTACTTTGCCCCTGAAATATTTCTTTATGTAAAAATTGTATGCAAGTATGATGGGAATGAAGATGCCTATACCTATCAACATGGCAATTAAACTTTCGTCTGGCGATGCCACATCTACGGCCTTTATGTTCGGTGGCACGATGTATGGGAAAACTTCAACAACACCAGCGGCAAAGATGTCTATTACCAATATCAAAGTCCAAAGATATGGCAATTTATCATTTTTCTTTCTGTAGGAATTTAATATCACCATAACGATTGAAAAGGCAGCAAAAAGGTACAAAAACGTTAGGATATATTCATCAGGCGGTGAAAACCAAAATTTCATCTCTGGAAGTTTCAAAAAATTCAAAGAGATCAAAGCTATAATCGTCAACGTCGTTGAAAGTATGGCAGACACGATCGTCCTCGAATAATTTTTTAGTTGCATTTCTTTCTCAGTTTTCATTGCCACGTAAGATGAACCCATCATCATGTATCCAAAGAGAAAACCAAAGGAGAGTATGAATGAAAATGGCGTTAAAAAGTCCCAAGGACTCCCGGCAAAACCATGAGGTCCTATCTTTATTCCGCCAAACAATCCTCCAACGGCAAAGCCTTGACCAAAGATGGCAACAAGACTGCCAAGTCCAAAGATCACATCCCATATTCTTTTGCTTTTAGCGTGATCCCTGATTTCTATGGCAACTGCCCTGAAGATGAGTCCAAAGATAAGAATCATTATTGGAATGTACAAGGCATTTGCGCCTATAGCATAAACTGCTGGAAATGCTCCAAATAATATCCCACCTGCCATCACAAGCCATGTCTCATTTGCATCCCAAAAGGGGCCAATTAACGTAAGTTCTGTGGAGATTCTTTCTTCATCTTTGTCAAACAAAATCCATACACCCATGCCTAAGTCCATTCCATCCAATATCGCATAAAGGGCAAGTTCAAGTGCGAGGATCAAAAACCACAGATCTGCGAGAAATTCATGCATGTTTTTTCACCTCCAACGACCACTTAGGTAAAGGACTTTCCATGTCCGGCCCTTCCTTAAGTATTTTACGAACGAAAACAATGAAAATGATGAACAAAACAACGTAAGTCGTTATGAAAGCAACAAGAGTGGTCAAGACCTGCGCTGTGGTAAGGACTGAAACACCCTCAGAGGTCCTCATTATCCCGTAAATTATCCACGGTTGTCTTCCCACTTCTCTCGTTATCCATCCGAGTTCTGTCGCTATGAATCCAAGAGATAATCCCCAGTACCATATTTTCCAAAACCATTTGTGACGAGAGGCATTTTCGTACTTCAAATTTCCCCTAAACCAGTACCAAAGTGCCCATATCATCATGAAAACCATTATAAAACCTATTAAAACCATCAATCTAAAAGCGTAAAATGGCAAAATTATTGGTCCTCTATCTTGGGGTGGAAAATCTTTAAGACCCTTTACTTGTGCGGTGAAAGATCCAGCATCAAGGAAACTCATTAGTCCTGGAATTGGTGCGTTTATCACAAATGAATTTGCCTCTGCCGTTCTATCTGGTATGGCTATAAGGTGCCATGTTGCGCCCGTACCAGCGGGATTGGTGTTCCAGTGCGATTCCATCGCCGCAAGAGTTGCTGGCTGGTATTGACCAACTAACTTTCCAGAAAGATCTCCCAGATAAACTTGGAGTGGCGTCGCAAAGATCGCTATTATAACTGAAATCTTGAATATTTTTAAGAAAAATTCGATATTTTGTTTTTTGAGTATGTAATAAGCACTTATGCCAGCAACGAAAAAGATGGTTGTTTCTATGCACGCTACCCACATGTGCCAAAAGGAGATGGTAGCAAAGGGGTTTAAGATGGCCTGCAAAAAGTTTATAGACGAAACAGATCCATTCACAATTTTGACGCCCGTTGGCGTTTGCATCCACGAATTCGCATCCATTATCCACCATGCAGACAAAGATGCCCCAAATGCCACGAGTATCGTTGAAATGAGATGAAGACGGGGAGAAACTCTGTTCCATCCGAAGATGAAGATCGCTAAAAAGGCGGCTTCAAGCGCAAAAGCCATTGATCCTTCGAAACCAAGAATATTTCCAAAAAAACCTCCAACTACACTGGAGAAACCGGCCCAGTTCGTACCAAATTCAAATTCGAGCACAAGGCCACTTGCTACCCCAATACCAAAAGTTAAGATGAAGATCTTCGACCAAAATCTTTCGTGCCTGTAATAAACTTCGTTCTTTGTTTTTAACCACGCTACCTCCAATATAACCATCATGAAACTCAAGCCAATGCTAAGAAGTGGCCATAACATGTGAAAAGCCGTGGTTACTCCAAATTGAACCCTCGACAAAAAAAGAGCGTTCATCTTATTCACCACCTTTTTGGTATAATTAGATGGAATTGATTTTCATTTTAAATTATATACCAGATCTTTTTTTAATTCCAAATCTGGCGAATAGCGAATACAGTGACGCGT
>JAVRKN010000153.1:0-3706 GCA_031962405.1 Athalassotoga sp.
GTGGATATTTCGGTGCCTCCCTTGCCAGAAGGCTTTCCGATGAAGGTCATGATGTTGTCGTCATAGACAGGCAAAAAGATGCTTTTTCAAAACTCGGACCCGCATTTAACGGGTTAACGATCGTGGGCGTTGGAATAGACGAAGACGTGCTTAAAAGGGCCGGTATCGAAAAGGCCGATGCCGTTATCGCTGCAACGCGCGATGACAACACAAACATCATGATATCTGAAATTGCCAAAAATATATACAAAGTTCCAAAGTCCTTGGCAAGGGTTTACCTTCAATCAAAAGTTGACACTTACAAAGACTTTAACGTTGATTTTGTGTGTCCCACGACAATTGGCGTTGAAGAAATGTACAACGTGCTTTTCTCAGATGGGACTAAATTACGGGCCAACGTGGGAGATAACCTTTCAATTTTTGAGGTAAAGATCAGGAAGGACAAAATTTTCAAAGTGGAAGAAATAGAATCAAAATTCGACGTAAGAATCTGTGCCATAAAAAGAAAGGCATTTCAGGTTGCTCGCGATGAAGAGAATCTTCAAAAAGATGACACTCTCGTGATCTTATCTGGATTGGACGAGGCTAAAAAAATTTCAAAATACTTCGGTGATGAGTCGTGAAGATAATAATAGTTGGCGGAGGAAAGGTTGGATATTACCTTTTAAAAACGCTTTACGGCAAAAAACATAGAATCTCAATAGTGGAAAAAGATCCGGTTAAATGTGCCCAGATCGCTGAAGAAATGGACAACATAAACGTCATCAATGGTGATGGAACAGAAATTAACGATCTCAAGGAAGCCGGAGCAGAGGAAGCGGATGTCATTGCGGCCGTAACGGGAAAAGATGAGGTAAACTTAATTACTTGCCAGATCGCAAAGAAAAATTTCAACATTCCAAAAACAATTGCAAGGGTTAACAACCCAAAAAATGAAAGTGTTTTAAAGACCCTCGGGGTTGATAATGTGGTGTGCTCAACGGCATTCATTGCCAACATCATCGAGCAGGAAGTTTTGCTTGGAGCGATAAGATCACTTTTGACGTTTTATCATGGCGATTTAAACCTGCTCGAGATAAAAATACCTCAAAATTCGCCTTCCGTAGGTAAAAAGATAATGGATATAAAACTGCCACGAGACAGCATAGTAATAACGGTCATAAAAGATGATAAGCCGGTGGTCGCAAGAGGAGACACCCAAATTGATGAAGGGGATCTCGTCATAATCATGCTAAGAAAAGACGAAATCAACGATATAAGATCAGTTCTTGTTGGAGAAGGTGCCGAGAATGAAACAAAAAATTGAAAAGGTGAAGGACACCTCAATTGGAATTTTAATAGAAGTAGGATACTCCGCTGCACTTATCGGATGTGCTTTTCTAATAGGCTATCTGCTAATTCGCTGACATGAGTAAAAAAACCGTTTATTCAGATTTAAAATTGATAAATTACTACACGGCCAAGATCGTTGAGGTTATGGGATGGGTAATGACTATCCCGCTTGTCACAGCCTTGATCTTCGAAGAATGGAACACGGCCATAGATTTTGGAATAGGCATGGCTGTATCCTTTGTGTTCGGATTCGCGCTCGAGATCCTGTGCCACGATCATGAAAAAGAGATGGATTGGTTCCATGGCATGTTCATAGCGGCATACGCATGGATCGTACTTACCATAATAGACGCAATACCAGGTTATCTTTCCGGTCATTACCTTTCTTTTTTGGATGCCGTTTTCGATGTGATGAGTGGTTTCACAACGACTGGTCTTGTCTTGATTCAAAGAATGTACGATCTTTCCATAGGGATGAACATGTGGAGGGCACTGATTACCTTTGTGGGCGGTCAGGGCATGATAGTCTTATCTTTGAGCTTTATAATAGGCATGCGCGGTGGCTACATGATGTACGTTGGGGAAGGAAAGAGCGAGAAACTCCTTCCAAGCGTTACGAAGACGGCGCGGGCTATATGGGACATAAGTTTGATATATCTTGCGGTTGGAACAAGCGCTTTATTCCTCGCAGGGCTTGTAATAGGCCTCAATCCTGTCAGTGCTTTGCTGAATGGCATATGGATTTTCATGTCGGCTTGGAGTACAGGAGGTTTTGCTCCGCATTCTCAAAACATACTTTATTATCACAGCATGCTTTACATGCTTATAACCATGGTGATCTTCATAATAGGATCATTTAACTTTGCACTTCATTATGCCGTCATGAATAAAAACAAAAAAGAGATTTACAAAAACATAGAAACCCAGTCTTTCTTCATAACTGTGCTGATAACTTTTACGATAGTCGCAATAGGCCTTATCCGAAACAACGTTTATCCGAATGCCGTTATTCTCTTTACAAAGGGATTTTACCAACTCATTTCTGCGCACACGACAACTGGCTTTATGAACATATATCCTTCTCAATTTGGATCGTGGGGAACGCTTGCCATGGTTGGAATCACAATAGCAATGCTTATAGGTGGAAGCACAAGTTCAACGGCGGGCGGCATAAAGGGCATGAGAATTGGAATAATTTTCAAATCCTTTGTCTTTGAGACGAAAAAACTTTTCATGTCGCCAAAAAGCGTCAAAGTTGAGAAATTCCACAATCAGGAAGATATCGATCTTGATAACGAAATAGTGAAAAATGTCATGATAATAACCATGATGTACATACTTTCATTTGTAATCGGTTTGATAATAACGCTCATTTACAGATACCCAATAGAAAAAGCGGCATTTGAGGTTGCATCGGCTTTGGGAAATGTGGGATTGTCAAGTGGCATAACTGCCCCTTCGATGCCCGATCTTTTGAAGGTACTATTCATAATTTTGATGTGGGTTGGCAGGCTTGAATTCATGGCCGTAATAGCATTCGTCGCCTATCCCTTCATGGGGGCGAAAAGGAAATGAAGCGTTTCATCTTTTTTGTCACTTTGACAATCTTTTCGTTGACCATCTTTGCTCAAATGCCAACCATCTCCGATCTTATAAATAACCCATCGGTGTACAACGGAAAGTTTCTCGTTGTCCAGGGACAGGCAGTCGGGAGTATTATGAGAAGGGGAGAATATGCCTGGGTAAACATGACGGATGGAAATATGACGCTTGGGTTTTGGATGCCCTATTCCCTTGCAAAAGAAATAAAATACACCGATAGTTACAATTTCAAAGGAGACACGCTGACGGTGGAAGGTACATTTGTCAACGTCTCTCTACAGCATGATGGGGATATGGAATTTGACGTCGCAAAGATAATTCAAATTGTTCCCGGCCAAAGGATACATCACGAAATAAACCTTGAAAGATTGATCTTTTTGATCGTAATTTCAGCAGTGGCCTTGATTTTGTGGATTTTAAAAAGGGTATTCTTCACCGCAAAATCTTAAACTCTTACATCGTGCTCGAGTTTTTTGATGTATCGGGTAAGCATGGAGATCGTCTTATCCTTTTCCTTGTTGCTTTTAATGGTCCTGTTCAAAGTTGCCCTCAATTCTTCGATGATCTTGCTTTGCGCCTTTAATTCGTAATCTGCCCTGCTTACCTTTACCATTTTTTCATTGATGAACTGTTCCTTTTTTTCAAGTTGACTTTTTGTTTTGATAAGCATCTTATTTGTCATCTCGAAATTCATCTTAAGGCCATCAAATTGATTTTTGAGTTCTTCAAATCTTTTACTCTCAATTTCCAATTGCTTTTTTAAGTTAAAATT
>JAVRKN010000154.1:0-3702 GCA_031962405.1 Athalassotoga sp.
GCGATTAAACAGGCAGCAACTCCAACTACAAATTGAATGTAAAAGTTAGATTCTGATGTTACATTAGGCATAAATGTGACAAACATTCCAAGCACCAATCCTATAATAAGCACATGATCTATGTATATGTCAAGAGAATGCTTTCCAAAGGCCAAAAGCGATTTCGAATACTTTTTATCCTTGATCAGATAAGATATCCATAAAAATACCGGTATTGAAAAGAAATAAAGTAAATATTCAAAAGGGCTTAACGCCACATACGCTTCGTAGTCGAAGGTGAGTTTTGGCACCGTTAGGATCATTGAGATGGTACCTGCGTAAGAAAAAGAAAGTCCTATCCATACCCACCATTGAGGAACTTTTGTCCAAAAAAATTTTCCAGTTTTTGAAGTGTGCATTCCCCAAAGATAAAAGAATGCCCATAAAAGTGGATTTCTATACGTTACCATTGAGTCTATGATTTCATGTCCATAATATTGTGGAATGTAGTAAAGGGACGTGAAAAATATTCCAAGTGCGAATAAAATAACCATCAATGGCATTAATTTTTTGAAATGAAAAAAATACGGTGTGAATATGAAGAGAATCAAAAGTACGAAAAGAAAATAAAATGGAAGATATGCCGTGGCAAACGCATACTCGGATAAAATGTTCCAAAGGTTTAGATTGTAAGATATGCCAGCGTAATGTCCAAAATAGATTCCGAGCACGATGTAAATGGTTGACCACAAAAAATATGGTGGAAGAAAAATTTTCAATTTTTTGGAAATAAAATTCCATGAATTTTTGTTTTTATCATAACTTTTATAAGCGAGGAAACCTGAAACGAAAAAAAAGATGACGACCACCGGTGTACCAAAGGGAGCAAAGAAATAAAGGATATTTTTTGTCATCTTATCGTAAGTTTGAAAGTTGTAAAAAATAGAATGAAACATCACAACTGTTAATATGCCAAAGCCTTTTAAAATATCGAACTCTTCTATTCTATTTTCCATTTTCCCCTCTCAAGTTAGAAAAGGATCTCTCAATGAAAGTGGAGAGCCCGCATCTTTTTATAATCTGTAAGCTTCTTCTCCCAATTCAACGTCAAGGCCTTGTTTTTCTTCATTTTCTGGGACACGAATTGGCATAAAGACATTTACCAATTTCAAAAGCAAATAACTAAGTCCAAAAAAGATCAGTTGCTCATCTCAACAAGTTTTTTTCTCAAAACTTCCAAAGCTCTGCAATCATCTTCGTTGTATTCCAAAACTGCTTTCATTATTGACTGATCCTTTGTGCTTTTCCATTCCCCAAGTGCCAGCATGGCATTGTAACCATTAAAATTGGGATTTTTCCACTTAAATCCAAAGATACCTGCGACATCTTTTAACGAGTAAAATCTCACGGGTACTGCCAGAGATTTTCTTACCGTTGAGTAAAGATCTACAAATCGCTTTAGAAGATCCTCATTTTTAATGCCAGAGATTTTCGAGAATTTTTGAATGACATCCTTATCAAAACGATCGTAATGGTAAATTGGGGCTGACGGGTACTTTGATATGAATTTCAAAAATTCATCCCATGAACTTCGCCAATCATCTATATCAAGTATAAAACTGTGATATTCGCCTTCGAAAAGAACGCCAAAAAGATAAAGTTCTTCATCGCTTTTTTCAACGTCAAAAAAATATTCGTGATCTGACTTTGGCAAATTAGGTTTTTCAATCAAAATCAATTGAAATTTAGAAATGGCACTTGCCTGCTTGACAATCGCGTTTGCCTCTTTCAATTCTATTCCAGCGTAAGAAGCGATAATTTTAGGATCTGCGTTGGAAATCGATTTAAGATCTGTGAAGCCGGCTTTCAAAAGTGCTTTTTTTCTTTTTTCTCCTATGCCATTTATCATGGATATATCTTCTGCTTTTGAACTTATCTCGACACATTCTTTGTAAAATTGACAACCCTTACACGCATACGAGAAAACAGGCTCTGGTGGAGAAGATTTTTCGAAAATTTCTTTTATGGAATTTATCAGCATCGATATGAGATCATCGCGCGGCTTTATTTTTTTCTGACCGTTTAAGAAATTCACAATTATCTCTGATTTTTCCCCTCTGAGATTCATCACAAAGGATAAAAATGCCGCCTCGATTATGTGCCTTTCTCTTACACTTTTTGACATTCTGTTCAAAATCAGGATTTTGTTATTTCCATCATCTATCATTTCATCTGCGAAAGCCACAAGATGAATCTTATTGTAATCAACTTCGAAATTCAAAGCACCCTGGTGAATTTCATTCCTTAAAAAGTAGGCTTTCCTGTGACAAAGATAAAATGTCGTTAAAAGTGTTTGATCAATGGTCATTTAAAGGTCTTCTCTCGATATAATGGGGTTATACCTTTCGTTGTAATCGTAAACGTCCATTTTTTCTATTTTCTTTATTTTTAAAACTATTAAATAGGTAAGAGGCGTTGCAACAACTTCGTAGATAACTTTAAAAAGATATTGGGCAACGATCAAGAAGATCAAATCTTTCAAATTCATAAGGCCTGCGAATGTGCCAGTTATGAATATCAAAGTATCGGCACCTTCTCCAACAACCGTTGAACCTATCGTTCTTGTCCATAAAAATCTTCCCTTTGTCAAGATCTTCATTCGGCTCATAACGACAGAGTTCAAATATTCTCCAACAAAATATGCTATCACTGAAGCAAAAACGGCCCTCGGTGCGAGCCCAAGCACCAGGCTGTAAGATTTCGCCTCACTTTGCCACCAGAGTGGAGCAGGTAGGGCATTTACAAGTAAAAAGAAAAATGCCATGAAGAGATTTGCTCCCAGCCCTATCCATATTACAAACCTTGATTTTCTGAAACCATAAACTTCGGTAAGTACGTCCCCAAATATGTAAGAGATTGGAAAAATAAGAACGGCTCCTGGAAGCACAACCCCCCAAAAATCAACAAGCCGTCCTGCCGTGACATTTGCAACTATAAGGCATGCAACAAAGGCAGCCGTTAGAAAAACGTAAATTGGAGTTATGTTTTTGCCTTCCAAATTCATCTTTCTCCCTTTTCAATTGAAGTTATCGCGTCTATGCCTCCACGCGTTTTGTAGGTCAACGTTATCTTCATCCACAAAGGTTCCAAAAGTGTAAAAAGATCATCGAAGATTCTTTGTGTCGCTCTTTCCTGATAAATACCAACATTTCTGAAAGATACAAAATAGTATTTCAAAGATTTAAGTTCCACTATCTTTTTATTTGGAATATACTCAATTACGATCTTTCCAATATCCGGCAATCCGGAAAAAGGACACACTGCGGAAAATTCGTCACTTTCATATCTGACATATTCCTTGTCTTTGTTTTCAAAATGTATTGTCTCCAGCAAAGAAGTCCCTATTGCATCTTCATTTAGAAACGGAAATGCTCTTCCTTCTGCTTGTGGCATTTCATCACCTCTTGGGAAATTATACCAAATCTTTTTTAAATTCCGAATCTCTTATTTGCCATAGGCCATATGCTATATGCCATTATTTCATTGGCTTCGGCAGGCACCCTCTCGATGTCTGGTCCTCGCTGACGCTGCGGAGGCCATCTCGAGGGCATCCTGCCCTTCGCCACATTCCGCTTCCCATAGGCTATATGCCATTGGCTATGCGCTGCTTTTTGATCGGCTCCAGCATATGCCCCGTCGAAATCTGGTCCTCACTTCGTTGCG
>JAVRKN010000155.1:0-3658 GCA_031962405.1 Athalassotoga sp.
CACGCGTTACGCGTCACTGTCTTTTTGCTCTGGCAGGTGCCTTCCCATACAAATTAACTCAGATCTGGAGATTTTTCAAATACAGCGTAAGTCAAACCTACCACAATGGAAAATATTCCAAAGAAAAGATATCCATTTGCCACTCCAAAAGTGTTTGAAATCCATCCTCCAAATACATCTCCAAAAATCATGGATAAACCGCTTGTCGTCATCCAAAAGAGCGCATGAGCATCAGATCTTTGAGATGAATTGATCCTTGAGTTGACATAATAAAATACAGCGTAATATATCGCTACCCAGTTAAAAAATTCAAAAGATTGAATTGCCACTACTATGACAGGATTCATGATGAAAAAGGTCAAGATCCACCTTATTCCGAATGCAATTGCCCCCATGACGAGCATTCTCTTGACGCCCAATTTTTTTATTATCCTATCGGCCAGGAAGAAAAAGGGTATTTCTGCCAATGCCTGGATGGCTATTGATATGCCAGCAAGAGAAACTGGGTATCCCCTTGATTTCATGAAAATGGGCATGAAATAAAGCCCAAAGGCATTTGATGAAAGTATAAGAATTTCAAAGATCAGCATCCTGTAAAATTGAAATGGCAAAGATTTAAAAGAGAATTTTACCTTTTGACCCGTGTTGTACCCTTGAGTCGTTGGAACCAACAAGGAAACAACACCTATGAAGGCAAAGGAAAGAGAACCCATCAAAAAGAATACGGCACTGTTTGTAATGTAGCCAAAGGCAAACATCACAAGGGCATAGCCTAAGGATCCCATCATGCGCGCTTTTCCAAATGAAAATCCAAATTTGGTTGCGTTGTAACTTGTCATCGATTCTGCAACGGGAATTATCGAAGTCCACAGGAAACCTATGGATGTGGCGAATATGAAAATCAACCAGAAATCCTTGAAAATGTAAATAAGCCACAATGATAAAGCCGTTCCAAAAGAAAGAAAGGCAAGAATTGAATTTTTGACTCTTCTGTCTGACACGTGCATCCAAAAAGGATTTGAGATCAAAATGATGATTGCTGCCGTGCTTCCCAGTAAACCATTTTGAAGATCTGAAAAGCCAAGTTGATTGAAATAATTCCCTATAAACGTGAAAAAAGCCATGGGAATGTATATCGAAAACTCAAGGAGCCAAAAGGTCAAGATCATAAAAAACCTCCAATTAAAATGAGGAAATGGAACCGTAAGCCGGATTCTGTTTTAGGCGATCATCTATCTTGGAGATACGTTTCCGTATCCCTCGAGCGACCTACCAGAGGGATCGGCGGGCCACCTTATAACCCCTCGACTTGGTCTTGCTTCGGGTGGAGGTTACCAAGCCGGCCGGTTACCCGACCGCTGGTGAGCTCTTACCTCGCCTTTCCATCCTTGCCCTTTTGGGCGGTTTTCGTTTCTATGGCCCTTTTCAAGGATCACTCCTTCCGGGCGTTACCCGGCACCCTGCCCTACGAAGTCCGGACTTTCCTCGGTTTTCACCGCGATCGCCCGTTCCATTTCCTCTTTTAAACGCTGAAAAAGTCAGATTTTTTCAAAATTTTCATGAATTCAGGATCGTTGTGAAACATCGTTATCGGTGTTACAGAGACATACCCTTGCTCTACCGCATGGTAATCCGCTTGAGGATCCCTGTCATCCTCAACGATCTCACCCAACATCCAGTAATACGTGTTTCCAAAGGGATCTTGTCTTGCTTCAAAAAAGTCTCTGAATCTTCTCTTTGATTGGTGCGTCAGTTTGAAACCTTTGATCTCATCGTAATCAATTGCCGGAACGTTCAAATTTATTGCCGAAAATTTTGGAAAGTTGTTGAAATCAATGTGTTTTATGAGTTCAATAAGCGCTTTTGTGGCAGATACAAAATTAGGATTACTGTTTGAACAACTTGAAATCGCTATCGATGGTACCTCCATCATGGCACCCTCAAGTGCTCCCGAAACAGTTCCAGAGTACATAACGTCTGTTCCCAAGTTTGCACCTTTGTTTACACCACTCAAGACAAGATCGACTTTTTTATCTCGCAAAATGGCCTGTATTCCAAGTTTAACGCAATCAGCCGGCGTCCCGTTGACGGCATACCCAAAAAACTCATTGCCAAATTTAATTTCTTTAGCCCACAAAGGGTTCCTTATGGTTATCGCATGCCCTGTAGCACTTCTTTCAATATCAGGAGCAACAACATGAACCTCTTCGGTCTCCGATAACTTTCTGGCAAGCGTTATAATTCCCTCTGACATTATACCATCATCATTTGTTATTAGTATTCTCATCATATCACCTCCGAAATTTGTTCATTTATTTTACAACAAAAACCCACCTCTTAACAAGAAGTGGGTAACGTGGCGCGCCTGACAGGAGTTGAACCCGCAACATTCGGATCCGAAGTCCGACGCTCTATCCAATTGAGCTACAGGCGCAACTTTGGGGTGGCTGGTGGGGCTTGAACCCACAACATTCGGATCCACAGTCCGACACTCTACCAATTGAGCTACAGCCACCACGCTATGGCGCGCCCAGCAGGAATTGAACCTGCAACCTACGGATTAGAAGTCCGTTGCTCTATCCAATTGAGCTATGGGCGCTTGCGTAAAAAATTATATCACATCATTTTTTTTATTACAAGTTCAACCTGAACTTTTCCATCACATCTTTGGAGATCATTCCCTCAACTTCGAGCATCGTGAGTTTTGTGTTTATCTCTTCGATGGGAATGGAAAGTAACATCGAAATCTCTTCTAAAGTCTTTGGACCTTCCTTCAAAATGTCGAGGATTGGATCAGAAATTGCTTTTTGACTTTGAATTCTTTTTACGTAATCAAATTCTTCAAGTATATCTTCTGATGATGAAACGCACTTTGCTCCATGCTTTATCAGATCATTTGCCCCTTCGCTTGTGGAAGAGAAAATGGAACCAGGTACGGCAAATACCTCTCTTCCCTCTTCAAGGGCAAAACGTGCCGTTATAAGAGAACCACTCTTGTAAGAGGCTTCGACAACAACAACGCCCATCGAGAGGCCAGCTATAATCCTATTTCTCCTTGGAAAAGTCCATTTGGTCGGTTGAGTTCCAAGCGGAAATTCACTTACCAAACATCCATTTTCCATAACCTTTTGAAAAAGCGCTCTCTTTGATCTTGGATAAATTACATCTATGCCAGTTCCTAAAACGCCCACTGTAAGACCATTTTTTACGGCTTCTTCGTGTGCCACTGAATCTATTCCGTGCGCTAAACCGCTTACCACAACAACGCCTGCTTTGGAAAGTTCAGCAGATATTTTTGCCGCTACCGCACGCCCGTAAGAGGTAGCCATCCGCGATCCAACAATTGCTATCGAGAATTCATTCATTGCACTGATTTCATTTCCAACCACGTAAAGCAACACTGGTGGATCGCTTATGTGCGAGAGCGCGGCAGGATATCTTTCATCACCTATGGGAATGAGGGTAACTTTAAGTGCTTCGCACCTTTTTATTTCTTCAGTTACTGCCTTTGAATAAGGAGATGCATTTAAAAGTTTCGAAATCGCCTCTTCTACTTTCACGAAATACCCCCTCTTTTAGCGCTTTGATCTTTTAGATCTCACTTATTTTGCCATTACAATGATATCATACCAACGGTACTTAGCGCACGACAAATAGG
>JAVRKN010000156.1:0-3613 GCA_031962405.1 Athalassotoga sp.
CTCCGCAGCGTTAGCGAGGACAAGATTTCGACGGGGCATATGCTGGAGCCCGTTACAAAACAGCGCATAGCATATAGCGTATGGCATATGGCAAATACAGGGATTATGGATTAGAGATTAGTCAAAGGTGAAAAAGGAGTCATTTGTTTTGATGAAAAAGATCCTCATTTTCGATCTTGACGGCACGATCGTTGTTGATTCACGAATAAATCCAAAATTAAGCGGTTTAATTAAAGAATTGTCAAAATCACACATGGTGATCTTTGCGTCTGGAAGAATGTTTTCATCAATGGATAAATTACTCAAAAGAAATGCGCTTTCAGGGATAGAGATCGCTTACAACGGTGCTTTAATTCATGTGAGCGATATCTTTTATAAATTTTGCCTTGATTTAGATGATGCACTCTCGATCCTTGACTTCTTAAGAAAAGAAAAAATTCACAGGCAAATTTACGTTGATAATCCCTTTTACGCCACTGAAGGTGCTATTTCGATGGATGATACTCAGAGTCGAGAGTCAGAATTCAGAGGAGACTTAGTGTACGTCGAAGAGGAGAATGAATTTTCTCGCGCTTACTCTCAACAGGCCGAGGTTGAATACAAACTCGTTCAAAACCTTGATGATGTTGCAAAATCTGGATGCGTTTTTAAAATTCTCGCATTTGACGTGCCAGACAAAATAAAATCTACAAAGGAAAAAGCGTTAAAGGCACTCCACAAAAATGCAGACATCTTCACCTCTTCAAAGGTTTATCTTGAATTCGTAAAAAAGGGTATCAATAAAAAATCCGCCGTGGAATTTATTTCACAAAAGTTGAATTTTTCTTTCAAAGACGTGGTGGCTTTTGGAGATGGTGAAAATGACTCAGAATTACTTGAGAAATCCGGCATAAGTTTCGCAATGGTACCAGGAGATGAAAAAATTAGAAAAATTGCGACTTACGTATCTGACAACGATGACGGAATGGGCGTTTTTAGATCTTTGAAATATCTTGAATCGGTTGGTGAAATATGATGATTTCAAGAGTTTACATCGTCAAAGGCATAGTTCAAGGCGTTGGGTTCAGGTCTTTTGTTTACGCTCATGCAAAGGCGCTTGGAATAAAAGGGTATGTTGAAAATCTTGACGATGGATCTGTTAAAATTGTTGCAGAAGGAGAAGATCCTGATTTGTTGACATTCGAAAGTTATCTGTACGAAGGATCTGCCTTTTCAAGGGTGGACTCCGTTGAGTTTCAGGAAATCCCCTTTCATGGATATAAAGATTTCGAGGTGTTCTGAACTTGAAAACATTAAGAACGTTCATAAATTTCTTTTCGGCTGAGATTGAGATTTTCGTCGCAGGAGCAATTCTTGTACTTTTCTTAACGATTGTCTCTATGTCGCTCTCGATGAATCAGTTTTTCGGCACAACTATTTATCTTTCTCGCTTCTTTTTGACCATTTTCATTTCAATGATAATCGCAGGCATATCTCTTCAAATCTCGAATGTAAAAAGATTAACTGATGGATACGAAGGCTACCTTTTTTCTTCCATCTCAACAATAGCAAATTCCGTTGCCGTCGTTTTTGAGACATTTGAAATGCTATTTTACGGCATGAACTGGTTTGGATATGAATTTCTTGGCGTACAAACGGACAATTCTTTACTTTATTTGATAGGGTTTCTAATTTTCCTCTATACGGTCTTGATGACCGTCATTTCCATGCTCGATCTCGTGTTCACTGTGGGTGAATCATGAGGGTATTAGGCATCGTCGTTGAATATAATCCCCTTCATGATGGCCATATGTACCATTTAAGAAGCGCGATTGATCTTGTAAAGCCCGATTTCACCATTGCCGTGATGAGCGGTAATTTCGTTCAAAGGGGAGAACCTGCCATCGTGGAAAAATTTGCAAGGGCAGAAATGGCTTTGCGCGCTGGCGTAGACGTTGTTTTTGAACTTCCCACAATTTACGCGATCCAAGATGCAAGTGGTTTTTCCACAGGTGCCATCGGTACACTTAATGCCACAAATGTGGTGGACGATCTTGTTTTCGGTTCCGAAAGTAATAACATTCAAAACATTGAAAAAATAGCATCTTTGATCTTTGAAGAGTCAGAAGGATTCAAAAACGCACTGAAGGAAAATCTTAAGGCGGGATTATCTTTTCCCAACGCAAGGAGACTCGCAGTCTCGAAAATGATAGACGAAAAATCTGAAGAAATGAGATACTCAAATAACATTCTTGGCATAGAATATGTTGTTGCTCTGAAAAAACTTGGATCTAAAATAAAGCCGCACACCATAAAAAGAATAGGATCGAATTACAACGATGAAAATATGTCTCCAATTCCAAGTGCGACAGCCATAAGAAAAGCAATCTTCGATGGGAAAAAAATCGAAGGTTTACCAGATTTCTCTCTTGAAATACTTCAAAGAGAATTTGCAAATGGAAAAGGGCCTGTATTTTTTGAAGATTTCTTCGATCTTTTGCGTGCAAAGATCATACTCTTGGGAAGAGAAGGACTTGAGAAACTCTATGGCTTTAACGAGGGAATATCTGAGAGGTTTTTTGAAGGCGCATGTCGTGCAAAAGATTCAAGTACTTTTCTTCAAATCGTCAAAACGAAGCGTTTCACCTTTACAAGAATAAAAAGAAGGATGATGTACGGCATTTTTGAAATTGATAAGGAGTTTGTTTCAAGGTCAAATGAATTGGGTCCTCAGTATTTAAGGCTTTTGGGATTCAGAAAAAATTCAAGACAAATCCTGAGATCTATCTCCGATAGATCTTCTGTTCCTTTGATTTCAAATCTCTCTGAATTCAAGAGTGCAATTAGAAAGAGAAATGTCGATATCGCACTTGCACAAGAACAATTAAACTTTGACCTTAAAGCCTCGAATCTTTACATGCTCAAGTTTAAATCCAACACGAACATTTGCAAAGATGAATTCAGGAAGCCTCTAATTTATGAAGGATGAAAAAGGCTTTCATTCATTTCTGTCGATCGAGAGTGCAAGAGAAAGGGTAACGATCAAAAGATCGATCTTCATATCAACGGCATCATACGTCAAAAGTGCAGAGGATGCTAAATCATTCATATCTAAAATTTCGAAAGAATTTAACGATGCAACTCACAACTGTTGGGCTTATAAAATAGGAGAGATTGAATCATTTTCCGACAATGGCGAACCATCTGGAACTGCCGGCATGCCTATCCTTGGTGCGATAAAATCATCTGGGCTGGACAAAATAGCGGTAGTTGTGACAAGATACTTTGGAGGCATAAAACTTGGCACAAGAGGTTTGATCGATGCTTACAGGTACGTCACAAAAATTACCCTTGAAAATGCAACCAAAAAAGAGTTTCTTGAAGGACGAATCGTTGAAATTCAATGCAAATATGACGAGTTCGATAAAGTGAGATATCATTTAAGAAAATCGGGATATTTTTACGTCTCTCCTCCCGCCTTTGATGAAAATGTAAAGATAAAACTCTTTATACCTGTAAATGAAAAGATGGATCTCAAACATGAGGAAATAGATAAAATGTCAATAGAAAGAGAAAAGTTGATTGAAATATAAAAGGGCATATAGCCAATAGCATATGGCAAATGGCGCATGGC
>JAVRKN010000157.1:0-3598 GCA_031962405.1 Athalassotoga sp.
ATCCGCCATTATGATTTTTAACATTGACATTTTTTGAATCATGTTGTATATTTGATAAAACAGAAAAGAGGGATAAAATGCAAGAAGATAGATACTCCGCTCAGGATGGATTCATGAATTACGCGAGAAATAACAAGATACCGATTAAATTCTACTTAACAGATAATATTCAGATGAGGGGAAAGATAAAGCATTTTGACGTGTACTCCGTGATAATTGAAAATGAGGAAACTGGAAATGATAACCTCATATTCAAGCATGCCATAATTGCCATGATACCTGTTGGTAAACTTTCAATGGAGTATGCCTCTCATAACGTAAAAAGCAATTAGGAGTTTAGATGAATGGATCAAAGATATCGATCATAGCCGATACAGGGTGTGATGTTGACGAAAAATTTGTTGCCGATCACAACGTAAAACTAATTCCTTTTAGAATTATTTCAGATGATGGCCACGAGTACAGAGATAGATTCGAAATAAGCGCACCAGATGTCGTAAAACTTCTTGAAAATCACGATTTGAAAACATCGCTGCCTTCGATTCAAGACATAAAAAACACTTTCGATCAAGTGAAGGCAGAAGGTTATGAACGCGCAATAGTCGTAACAATATCTTCCAAACTGAGTGGTACTTATTCCGTAATAAGCATGGTTGCGAAAGATTACAAGGATATCGAAATAAAAGTGGTAGATTCTCTTAGTCTTTCTTTGGGAGAAGGGTTTCTTGTCATGGACGCTTGCGATATGGTCGAATCGGGAATGAATTTCGATGATGTCGTGAAGGAATTGGAATCAAAAAGAGAGTTTGTAAGCGCACACTTTGTTTTGAACACTCTTAAATATCTCAAAAAAAGTGGCAGAATGCCGGAAGCCGCCTTGAATTTGAGCGAAATTTTGAATTTAAAACCAATCTTTACTGTAAAAGATGGACATATAAGTTTGGAATCTGTATCTTTGGGGAAAAAACATGCCATCAAAGTGCTTGAAAAGAAATTAGACCTCAATGCCAAAAGATGCGCAATTGCTTACACGGGCTCCAAAGATGTGATAGAAAACCTTGTAAATCGATTTTCAAGCAGGAAAGATCTCATCGTCTATTACATCGGACCTGCACTTTCCCTTCATGGTGGCAGCGAAATAATAGGAATATTGTATTCCAAGTGACCTTGGCTTACAAATTATACTTATACAAGCGGGGTGATACATACGGGCAAATTGCGTGTGGCTCTTGTGGCTCATGACAAAAAGAAAATAGACATGGTTATTTTTGTAAAAGAACATCTTGACGTGCTTTCAAAATGTGAACTTTACGCAACAAATACAACTGGCACTGTCTTGGAAGACAAGTTAAAGATAAAGGTAAACAAAATGCTTTCTGGCCCTCTTGGCGGAGATCTTCAAATAGGTGCCATGATAGCATCGGCTAAAATAGATTACGTGATCTTTTTAAGAGATCCTCTTACGGCACAGCCACACGAACCAGATGTATCTGCACTGTTGAGGGTTTGTGATGTTCACAACGTGCCTCTGGCCACAAACCTCGCGAGTGCAACGGCCATAATCGAAAAAATAATAGCCGATCTCAGTCATGAGAAAAATTCCCCAGATAATAGCCAAAAATCTTGATGATCTTTTTGTCGTTGGAGGCGCTGTAAGAGACATCATATCTGGCATAACCCCAGAAGAATACGATCTCATAACCACGACTTCGTTCGAAAATATCAAGTTCAAAACATTCAAAGAGTCAAAAAGGGGCGAAACGGTAGGTACTTTCATAAATGGCATCAAGTACGATATTTCGTATTATGAATGTTTGGATTGCGATCTCAAAAGGCGAGATTTTACGATAAACTCAATGGCACTTCCAGTTCAAAAAGACGGGGAGATTTTGGTCTCTCAGATTGTCGATCCAACTGGTGGGCTCGAAGATTTCAAAAGGAAAATCCTTAGATCTTTCAATCCTTACGAAAATATAAAATCAGATCCGGTGAGGATTTTGCGAGGTTTAAGATTTATCTCGGCTTACAATCTTGATATCGAAGAAAAAACTCTCGAGGCGATGAAAGAATTTATGCCTCTTATTCAAAATGTCTCAAAGGAAAGACTTTTCATACCTTTAGATGGTTTTGTGAGGGGTAAATATTTTTCAAAAGCATCTGAGATAGCCAAAAAGTTAGATCTGGAAAAATATCTGGGAATGCCAATTGTGAATTTTGACATCGTCGGTAAATTAGATCCTCAATGTAGATGGCAGGCAATTTTTATCAAGACAAAATCAATCGATCTTTTCAAAGAAAAGGTTTCTGCACCTTCGAGAATTATAAGATCGATTCTCAGAATGAATGACTTCGTCAATCAAATAGAGAATGAAAAGTATGATTGGACGATAAAGATAAAGGAAGAAGAAGCGGATTGCCTTTGTGAGATCTTAGAAATTTTTAAGATAGATCCAACCATCGTAAGAAAAAGAATGACTACCCATCCAAAGATCACACCCGCCATGCTCAAAGATCAACAAATTGAAGGAAAAAATATAGCAAAGTCAATGATCGAAGTTTGGAAAAGTATCTTACGCGAAGAGAAATGAACTATTTTTCCAAGAAGGGAAGACTCTCAAGATCAACCTCGTTGCCGTCTTTTGTCTTCAAATGTTTTCTGTTCAACCATACAAAACCTCGGTCAAATGTTATGATGGCTATATCGACATGTCCTCCCACTCCAGTTATCCCGCCCGGATCCATGAGTACCCCATCGCTGAAACGCTGGATAGCGGTTGTGGTATCGATGGCAAGTTGACAAAAATCTACGGCGTCCTGCATTGTCATGGTTCCCCATTGAATGCTGTATTCCATGCCGCGTAATTGCTGCTGAATCGCACTTTCACCGATCTTACTTGATGCTTCACGAACGAAAGGTATTGCTTGTATGTGGGGATCAAAACCTAAGACAATGCGCGTGACAACATCCGTTTGGCCAATCCATCCTGCTCCAAATTCCTTTCCTTGCTTGCGACTGTTTCGAACTTGTTCGACCGTGCCGGGAATTGAGATCATGTAAACTTCGTTACTCCTGTCTTTGTTATAACCTGCAAGAATAAATTGCAAGCCATCAGGGGCGGCAATTGCCTCCTGTATCTGCCCTTGCTGATTTCTAAAATGAAAGACAATTCTTGTAGGTTCTTCTTTCATATCGATCAATTCCATTCCCTGCCTGATCAGATCTGTCTTTATGCTGGTAGGCATATTTTTGAGTTGTTCGCGGTAAGGAACTATGGCATCGAAATAGCGTGAGATCTCATTTGCAACGTTTCCAACTGACATTTTATCAATCGACATTTCCTGACAAAATTCTTCAATAAATCCACTGATATTTTTAAGAACGCCTTGATGGGGAAGAAAAGCAAGGCCTGTTATAATGAGGCCCATGCGCGAACCAAGACGGAATACCTTTGATGCCGAATCTGAACCGATGCGTATCATCCCTTTTTGATTTCTGTACGTTTGACGACTATCTGCCGCAAGGACAATGCCCTCTGGAATAACAACGCTGATTCCCAATGACATGATGCACCTCCAGAATTTTGATTTTCAATGTATA
>JAVRKN010000158.1:0-3511 GCA_031962405.1 Athalassotoga sp.
GATTAGCAGATGGTATATTGACACCAAAATTCTGAATTTAAAAAGATTTGTTATATCATATGTGCGTGAGAGAAAAATCTTCGATGGAGGTTTACGTTGAACAAATACAAAAAGCACTTCAGCCAAAATTTCTTAATAGATCCTACCATAGCAAGCAGAATTGTGGAAGAGTCTGGGGCATTGAAAGATGAAACAGTACTTGAAATAGGTGCTGGAAGGGGAATTTTAACTCAATCCTTGATCGAGAAGGGAATAAAGGTTATAGCCTTTGAAATTGACAGAGAACTTTTTGATTTTTTGAAAAATAAATTCAAGGGCATGAATGTTGAATTCATATTCGAGGATTTTTTAAAATTTGATGGAAGTATAAAAGTGGATAGGTGCGTTTCCAACATACCTTACAACATATCTACTCCTATAATAAAAAAACTCTTTGATCTTGAAATTCCATCGATGACCTTGATGGTTCAAAAGGAATACGCTAAAAGATTAATGGCCAGTCCAAAAAGCAGAGATTACAACTCTTTAAGCGTTTTCGTTCAGGTAAGAAGCAAGATCGAGCGCCTTTTTGATGTCGACAGAAAATCTTTTTTCCCATCTCCAAACGTGGATTCCACAGTTATAAAAATAACGAGAACACGTGAAATGGAAAGTAAAATAAAAGATATGAAAAAATTCGATGCAATCGTAAGAGCCTCTTTTTCCCAAAAAAGAAAGATGATCAGAAATAATCTCAAAAACATGGATGCAATCTTAAAGAAAGCGGGAATCTCTCCAACTCAGAGAGCCGAAGAGATCCCAATAGAAAAATTCATAGAACTTTCGAATTTTCTATCCGACGACACATTTTGACCAGTTGCAATTCATGCATGTAACGCATCCCTCTTGATTAACAAGCGAATTCTTTGAAAGGCAAACTGGACAATACGTATTTCCATCTTCATCTATGTAATAGTCGTTGTACCATTTTAAATTGTTGGCAACGACAAATTTTTCTATGTCTTCTGGACTTTTTCTCGTACCATCTAAATGTATTATTTCTTGCTCTTCTTCATCTGAAGAGTCTACCGATGTGCCCCAAAGTTCAGAAAAATCATCAATCGCTTTTTTTATCTCCTCAGCAACTCCTTTTGAATAATCTCCCTTAACTTTTTTGAGTTGCTCGAGTATCTCATCCATCGAAACGCCGGCTCTCAACGCTATTGATGAAAGTCTTCCTATGATCTCTGCCGTTTCTCCTCCATTTGACACAAAAACCTCTATGGCCTCTCCAGAATCATCAAAACTCACCGTTATGTACGTGGTACCTGAATCTCTTTTGTATTTTCTTGTAACAGATCTCAGCGTTTCCTTTCTCGGCCTTGCCCTTAACTTGTGATGCTCATCGAGAACAAAGAAATTGACTTTTGGCGCATCTTTGGTTTTGACATTTTTGTTTGCATTTAGCACCTGTGTTTGTAAAGAACCATCCCTGTATATGGTTATTCCCCTGACATTTGATTTCAAAGCTCGAATGTAAATGTCGAGTATGTCATCAACGGTCGATGAGTTTGGCATGTTTATCGTCTTTGATATGTTGTTATCAACGTAATTTTGAAAGGCTTCCTGCATTCTCAAATGCCCATCTGTAGATATATCGTGACTCACAACAAAGATTTTCTTGATCTCATCTGGGATCGAATCTATATTTTTAAGCGTACCTTCTTCCATTATGCGCTTTTTCATCTCTTCATCAAGGATATTTCCTATCTTCTCAACAAGCAAATGATTAACGTAAACAAGAGGTTCTTTTGTTCCATCGCTTTTGTTCATGTACCGTGTGTAAGCAAGTAGAAAATTTGGTTCAAGGCCAGATGATGTATCGGCTATGTTTGATATGGATCCGGTCGGTGCCACCGTCATGACGGCCACATTTCTGTGTGCCTTTGAAAGATTTTTAAATTCTTCTTTTAATTTGTCATCAATGTCTGAACTCCCCATCGCAAAAGGTATAAATCCCCCATCTTGGGAATATTTACTTTGATCGTACAAAGGAAAATTCCCCTTTTCGAGTCCAAGTTCGTAAGAAGCCCTGTGAGACTCAAGCGCGAGTTCTGCCATCATATTTGATGCAAATTTAAAAGCCTCTTCGGAATCATAAGATATGCCCATCTTGTAGAGCAAATCCGCAAATCCCATTATTCCGAGTCCCAATCTCCTTGAATTTCTAACGGCCTCATCTATTTCTTTAAGCGGGAAGACGTTAACATCTATTATGTTATCAAGAAAGCGAATTGCTATTTTGGCAATTTCATCAAAAGATTGATGATCAAAAGTACCATCGTTGTAAAATTTTGCCACATCTATCGATCCAAGATTGCACGCCTCATAAGGTGGAAGGCCGATTTCGCCACATGGATTTGTTGATTCTATTATTCTGTAAGGATAAAGTGGGTTGTACTTGTTCATTTCTCCCAGAATTGCAAGACCTGGATCGCCAGTTTTCCACGCATTTTCAGCTATCTTTCTCAGAAGTTCTCGAATCTTTATCTTCTTTACAACTCCAGATTTTGGATGTGATAATTCTATCTCTCCATCATTCTCGTACGCTTCGATGATGCGTTCTTTGTCTTTTATCCCAACGGAGATGTTGAAAAATTTCAAAATTGATTCTCCGGTGTTGTCTTTTTTTGCTTCAATGAATTCCTCTATGTCTGGATGATCTACGTTGAGAATGCCCATCAAGGCGCCTCTCCTTTTGTACCCTTGCTCTACCACTGATATTGCGGAATTGAAGACATGCATAAAACTTACAGGCCCCGATGCACGACCGGATGTGCCAGCAACAAAAGCTCCCTTTGGCCTAAGAGAAGAAAAATTCGATCCAACGCCCCCTCCAACTTTTGTTATAAGGGCGTAATTTTTCACGGCATCGAAGATGCCCTCTATACTGTCATCGACGGGAACAACAAAGCATGCGCTGAGCATGTGAAGATGATTTCTTGTTTTGTAAACTTCCTCATAATCTTCGATCGTCATATCTTCGATCGGCTTTCGAAGCAGTTCTTCTTTAACTCCCGTACCGGCATTAAAAAGGGTTGGGCTATTTGGAATGAAAAGCCTTGCATTCAAAATGGAATAAAATGTTTCTTCCCATTTTTTGATATTGTCGATATCTTTGGAATACAAAATTTCTGCCGTAGCCGTGACACGAGCCACTCTTCTGCAAATATCTGACCAACTTTTTTCAATGAATTCGCCATTCTGATTTTTCCAGAAATATCTTTCTTTAAGGATATTCTTGGCGTTGTCGCTTGGTTGAATCTTGGAAAATTTTTCGACGATATTAGATAGCATAAGATCCCTCCTTGAAAGATTCTGAGATTAGTTTAACTCTTTAAGGTTACGGTCAAAAAAACACTTTCAAAACTTGTGAATGAATGATATACCGATTCAACTTTAAAAGCCGAATGTTCATATCTTATTGCGCCAGCAGGTCATCGATAACGTTCCCAGATCATCTCGAGAGTAA
>JAVRKN010000159.1:0-2086 GCA_031962405.1 Athalassotoga sp.
TAGTAAAGGATCAAAACGACAAGTCCTACCAAAAGTAATATGCCTCCTATTAGCAATATCTCTTTTAAATAAGTATAGTGGCTTCTGTCTATCACAACATTCATTTGAGCCGATGCGCTCTGACCGTAACTTTGAACCGTTGCCACGACTTTATAAACTCCGTTTGGCATTGGATTGCCATTCAAATCATTTCCATTCCATGTAACGCTTGTTCGACCATAAGATGCGTTGTAATCTCTGTACCACACCACCGAATCGTTAGAAGCATAAACGCTTATTTGCACATATCCCGATCTGCTTAGCGTCACGTAAAAATTAGTCGTGTCTTCAAACCAGTCTCCATTCGGGCTGAAAGGATTTGGAGAAATGTTCAAAGAGATTTCTAAAGGTTTTAATTCTAAAGAAATTGGAATCTCGGTAACTTTTTGAAATGCAAAGTTGAGATCCGAACTGTAAGGTACGTATTGTGGATTTGAAAGTTCTACGTTGTGCGAACCAACTGGCACGAGCACTCCTTTGTCTGCACTTTCTATTTGTCCATAATCTTGACCGTCTATCTTAACTTTAATGGGATAGACATTCGAATCAACCTTAAGCATTCCAGCCTGAGTCAAATTCACGGAAAGATAGTTATCACCTGGATTCACGTTGTAATTCATTTTTTGAGATATATACCATTCTTTGGAAAATTTGATTTCATGGTATCCAACGGGAATGCCAGTTATGTAAGTGTATCCAGAGTAACCTGTGCCACCTGCGTAAATTCCATCGATGTAAATTTGGACGTAAGGCTGAGAATACACGTAAAGATTCCCACTTAGAGGTACGAGATTAACGTTAAGATAGGTCGTCTGATTTGCGTTTACAAGGATGGTAGTGTAATAACTTTCGTAACCATACAATCTGACAAAAACAGCGTGGTATCCTGCACTTACAGTTAATGTTTGATCTCCCTTTCCCACAAATTGATCGTCAACGTAAACGTTGGCATTTGAAGGAAAAACGTTTATTGAAAGTATGCCCGTAAGATTTTGCTGGATGGGCACAAGCGGTATGTTCACCGACTTGTTTTCTCCAATGCCGACGAACACATTTCCATTCCATGTTTGATAACCACTCAACGAAAGCGTTATGTCATGATAACCTGGAGAAACTTGAAAAATGGCCGGGGTAAGTGCTGAATAAAGGTTATCAACTGTGACGTGTGCCCCAGCAGGTATGCTCTGAACATTTAAGGTTGTTTTGGTCTCACCCGCGTTGAAATAGAAATACGTCCATGCTGTCCATCTCGCGGTATCTGGGATGACGGAAATAGATTTGGCAAGGTTTTCCTTGAATTTTGTGAAACTCTCTTTTTGAGCGCTGCTTAAATTTTGAAATGGGTTGTCCTTAGAGACCTTAAATTGTTGCAAAAGATCTATAGGTTTTGAGGACAATATGAACTGAACGAATTCCACGCCAGATCTTGTGCCAGAAACCGTTAAATTGTAATCTGATGTTGACGGTATTTTATATGTTCCTGGATTGAAAAAATTCTTTTGTTGATAGTAATTTGGAAATATCTGGGTTACCATTCCATACTCCGGCATGTCTATTATGTACAAATAACCAGGTTTTGTGATTTTAACTGTGAATGATATTTTTTCACCATTTTTGTACTCGCTTCCGTTTTGTTTGTTCATCGAAACCGTTATGATGTTGTTGGGTTCGATGGTTATGAGCTTTGCAGCCGCAAGTGATTCAACTTCAGGCGGAATCTTTTGTTCTTCTGCGATCATGGTACCCCCTATCATGAACGCAAAAGCCAAAAAAACAAGAAAAACTTTTCTCATCTGCGCCACCTCCCGCAGTTTCACATTTTCCTTGCTGATCAATTATCACCACTCACCATTTCCTAATCCCTAATGCCTAATCCCTGCATTTGCTATTCGCCATACGCCATTTGCTATATGCCATGTTGCATCGGCTCCAGCATATGCCCCGTCGAAATCTGGTCCTCGCTGCGCTGCGGAGGATTTCTCTGGGGCATTATGCTCTCCGCCAAGTTACCACTCACTAATCTCTAATGTCTAATCCCTAATCTCTA
>JAVRKN010000159.1:2186-3488 GCA_031962405.1 Athalassotoga sp.
ATATGCTATTGGCTATGCCCCGTACTTTTCAAGCCTCATGGCATTTGCCATCAGTAAAGTCATGATATGCTTTGCTTCAATTGTACCAAGGCTTCCAGTTGCACAACTTTTTTCGTTGAATCTTTCTGAAAGGCCATATCTTGAATACTTTGAGTGAATCAAAAGAGGTACTGGATGCCAACTATGACCTCCTACCAATGAAGGTGTGGAATGATCTCCCGTCACGGCGAGTACGTCTGGTTTTAAAGACATGATTTGCGGAATAGCCCTATCGACTATTTCTATGACATCAACTTTTGCAAGAAAATTTGAGTCTTCGCCGTAAGAATCTGTGTGCTTGACATGGAAGTAGAAAAAGTCATATTTATCGTAATTATCTTTCAAAACTTTTATCTGTGCCTGCAAACTTCCAGCCTCGTCATCCACATGAGGGACTTCTAAGACATCCATTCCGACAAGTTTTGCAAGCCCTCTGTACATGGGGTAAGTTGCTATGGCGGCACTTCTCATCTTGTAAATCTCAGGAAATTTCGGCATTACAGGATGCTTTGAAAAACCTCTTAAAAGGCACCCCGTGATCTTCCCGTTGTTTTTAAGAATCGTTGCGACTTGTTTTATGAATTTGTTCACTATATCGGCTGTTTTTTGAGATTCTTTGTTGATTGCAGATGTGTAAAGCATTTTTTCTCCGTCTTTTTGTGGATCGGCATCTGTCAGATCGTCTCCAAGACCATCTCCAGTCAATTTTAGAACAAATCTGTGTTCAACTCCAGGGAAAACTTGAACTTTAACTCCATCTATTTCCTTTATCTTTGAATTTATAAGTTGACACGCTTTAACATTTTCTTCAGTGGCAGGCCTTCCAGCGCGCCTATCGACGACTATCTCTCCATCAAAAGTTGCAAAATTTCCCCGCGCAACGACATCCTTCTCAGATACATCGATTCCTATTCCAAGAGCCTCAAGTATGCCTCTGCCTATTTGATACTTTATTGGATCGTATCCAAAAATTCCAAGATGTCCTGGGCCACTTCCAGGCGTTATTCCAGGAAGGACAGGTATGCTTAAGCCAAGGTCTGATGCTTTTGCGAGCATATCAAGATTTGGGGTGTTAGCGCCTTCAAGTTCTGTCATACCACCAAGATTGGGTGCTCCACCGAGTCCATCCATGACAAGCAAAATTATCTTTGTGTCATTCTTCACAACTAATTTACTAACAAAATCCTGCACATCAACCATAATTAAGCCTCCATGCACTTTTTACTAAATTATAGCATACCCATGAGAAGTTTTTTAAGTCGG
>JAVRKN010000160.1:0-3446 GCA_031962405.1 Athalassotoga sp.
AGAGTATATTACATCTAAACCTTTTATGTCAAGAATCCGAATTGTTTTAAAAATCTGGACGAAAGTCAATTCTCATAATCATTTTTATCTTCAATATGTCTTATCATATTCTGAAGTAAACGTCTATCCATCTTGGCAAGTTCAGCGGCTTTGCTTATATTTCCTTGAGTTTTAGAAAGAATGGATTTCACGAATTGACGTTCAAGATTTTTGTACAGTTTGTTCCTTTCGCTGCGCTTCTTTTTAAGAAATTCTTCATAATCCATGATCGCTTGGTTCCCGCCAATCTCATTTGGTAAATCGCGAATTTTTATCTCCTCTCCTGAAGCATTGATAACCGTTCTAAGAATTACATTCTGCAATTCTCGGACATTGCCAGGCCAGTCGTATGCTTTCAAAAGATCGATAACCTTTTGTGAAATGAATTTTATATCTTTTTTCATCTGTTCTGAATATTTTTCCATGTAATAATTTGAGAGCAATTCTATATCTTCTGGCCTTTCTCGCAAAGGAGGTATCTCTATCCTTATGACATTTATTCTGTAATACAGATCTTCTCTGAATTTTTTCTCTTCGACCATTTTATCCAATGGCTTATTGGTTGCACTTATAAGTCTGAAATTCACATCCCTTTCTTCAACGCTTCCGAGTCTTGTTATTTTGGAATCTTGAAGTACTCTAAGCAATTTAGACTGATGCTCGATTGGCATATCGCCTATTTCATCCAAGAAAAGTGTTCCATTATTTGCTGCCTCAAACTTTCCTATTTTTTTCGAATTTGCACCTGTAAAAGCCCCTTGCTCATACCCAAAAAATTCACTTTCAAAGAGTTCTGTAGGAACTGCCGAAACATTAACCGCAACGAAAGGTCCAAGATACCTTTTGCTTTGATCGTGGATGGCATGGGCTATAAGTTCTTTTCCAGTCCCACTTTCTCCAAGAATTACAATTGGCAGATCAAGATTCGCGTATTCTGGAATTTTATCGAGTATTTTTTGCATCTTATCGTTCTTTGTGAGTATTTTTGAACTACTCCTGATCTTGTTTTTAAGGAGTACATTCTCTTTCTTTACATTCATGTATTTAAGAGATCTTTCTATCTTTGCTTCAAGATCCTGTAAGTTTATGGGTTTTGTCACATAGTCATAAGCCCCCAATTTTATGGCTTCAACGGCGTTTTCTATCGTCCCAAAGGCCGTTACCATTATGACTGGGATATCAAAGGCAGAGACCACTTCTTTGAGCAGTTGTATTCCATCCATTTTTGGCATCTTTACATCTGTCACAACGAGGTCTATCTCATTTTTTCGAATCAAATCTAATGCTTCTAATCCATTTTGAGCGGTTAAAACATGATACTTCTTCGAGAAATTCATTTTCATAAGATCGAGCATGTATATTTCATCATCCACAAAAAGCACTGTGTTCATATCTTTACCTCCATTGGAATTGTGATGGAAAAAGTTGTTTCTCTTTCATCACTTTTGACGTCGATGTGTCCCTTCATGGCATTCACGTAATTGTAAACGATAGAAAGTCCGAGGCCAGTTCCTGTATCTTTTGTGGTATAAAAAGGTTCAAAAATATGTTGCATCTCCGATGCTGGAATAGGTTTACCGTTGTTAGAAATGGATACTTTGAAAAAATCTCCCACATTTTCAAGTCTAAAGGATATCCAACCTCCAAAATCAACGGCATCGAGCGCGTTTGTGCCTATGTTCAAAAGGATCTCCATCAGCATCGTCTTGTCAAATTTTGAAGTAAAAGGCACATCTGGCAAATAAGTCCTTATTTCAACATTTTTCTTTGAAGCACTCTCACTCAAAAGTAAAGAGATCTTTTTGACAATTTCCGATGGATCTCCATCTTCGATGACTGGAGGTTTTTGGCGTGCAAAGTACAAAAAATTTTCAAGAATGGAGTTAATCCGAGAAAGTTCTTCTTCTATGTATTTCCATAACTTTTCGCTTTCATTTGGGTTGGTATTGTTCTTGAGCATTTGAAGAGACGTTGATATTATGTTCAATGGGTTTCTTATCTCGTGAGTAACGCCTGAAGAGAGTTTCCCTATGGCCGCCATTCTTTCCTGAAAAATCATCGTTTTTTCCACTTTTAAAACTCTTTGGACACTTCTATATCTTGATAAAAAGAAGGTGATATGATTTGAAAGCGTTTCGATCCATTCAAGATCTTCTGAAGAATATTTTCCACTTCTTTTATGACCCAAAACCATAAATCCCTCTATTTTTCCAGAATTTTTCATCCAAACAAACAATTCTTTATCAGAAAAGACGCCACGAAATGACATGGTGTAAAGATCGACTATTCTTTCAAAATCACTACATGGTATATCATTTTGAGTTACATGCCTCCTGACAGATCTGTAAGTGCCATCATCTTCTTTGAAAAATAACTCTACATCTTCAACGTTCAACACATTTTTGCAATAATTAATCACCAGAGAATTCAATTCTTCCAGAGAATCTATCTCAAGGCTTTTCTTTACAAAATCTATCGTCTGTTCTCTTTTGTAGCCTCGCCCTGTTCTCAAAAGGCGTTCAAAAAAAGTGTCTATTTTCTGGAGGTAATCACCAAAGACAAGAAATGAAATGAAGATGACGACAAATGTTATCGAAAAAAGTTGAATTATTCCGGAATTTTTGGAAAAGTAAAAATTGGCGTAGTAACTTATCAAGAGAATTGAAAATATCAAGGTAGATATGATGGCACCGTAAAGTACATTTTTAAGGAAAACCGTCGAAATTCTTACCTGATTCTCGTAAACGAGGTTTATCACACTGTAAAGGTAAACGGGGATCAATATAGAATTCATAACGACGATGTATGGCCACATGAAATTGTTGTAAATCCAAAGCCATGCTATTATGGCTTCAAGTACAGAAAAAAGCCCGTAAAAGACCATATAACTCAGAATTTTTGATCTCTTTGTGAAGGAAACCAACGTTGAGTACTTCTCCCTCATGAAATTTATCGAAAAGATGACGTTAAATGTTGAGAGGATGCCAATTATCAAAGACAAATTTGGGAAAAAGATCAAAAGCACGGATATCGCCATGCCAATTACCAAAAGTGCTGATTCCGCGATATAAAGATATCTGAATTTCAATCCATACGCGATCATCAAAATCGGGATTGTTTGAAATAAAACAAAAAATACGGGAAGCAAATATTCATCTGCAGGAAGGTTGAAGATCTCAAAAAAGATGTCTAAATTCCAGAGAAAAGCACTGCTTATCATGAAAAATAGGTAGGGATTTTTGAAACCCTCTTTCGAAAAATAATACTTTATCGAAATAAACATCAGCACGATGCTGGCTATGAAACTTACCAAATTGATGTAAAAGAGAATCGGCACACTCTCACCTTCAAAACAATTATATACTGAAACAATTTTAAACTTCGAATCTTGACTCACATATACTGAT
>JAVRKN010000161.1:0-3439 GCA_031962405.1 Athalassotoga sp.
GCTATTGGCTATACGCTATATGCTATAGGCTATTCCATCATCTCTTTTGCTTCGAATCAACGATTATGGTAACTGGTCCATCGTTGAGTATGTAAACTTGCATATAGGCCTGAAAGATTCCACGTTCTACTTTTATCGAAGGGTACAATTTAGAGATATCTTCGCAAAATTTTTCATACATCCTCTTCGCCGTATCCGCCGGTGCCGCATCTGAAAATGATGGGCGTCTTCCATGGCTTGCGTCTCCAAAAAGTGTGAATTGTGATATGACGAGCAATTCACCATTTATATCAAGAAGAGATTTGTTCATTTTCTCATTTTCATCTTCAAAAATTCTTAGATTGGGTATTTTTTCTTCCATCCATTTTAGATCTTCCATCGTGTCGTCTTTTCCTATTCCTATAAGTAGTAGAATGCCTGTTTTTATCTTTCCGACAATCTTTTCATCAACTACAACGTGGGCTTCTTTAACTCGTTGGACTACTGCTTTCAAATTTACTTCCCCTCTCTCTGTAGACCTTTTTTATGCCCTTTTCTTTTTTTAGATGGCTTATGAGATCGTTCAATTGATCGAGGTTAACAACGTTTACTCTTACCGAGATGTGTGCAATTCTTAAATCATCTACCCATGATACAACGCCGGCTATTTGAACATGTTTTTCACGTATTCTACTCATTATATCACTGAGGAGGCCATCCCTATCATCGCCTTCAAGTCCTATGTTGGCCCCAAAGAGTTCGTTAGAGTTGCCCCACGAAACTCTTACAAGTTTTTTCCTGTCAATGTTTTTTAAATTCGGGCAATCCGTTGTATGGATGCTGATTCCGTTTTTGGTGACAAATCCAACTATGTGATCTCCTGGAACTGGATTACAACACTTGGCAAATCTCACTTCTATTCCCTTTAGGTCGTCAACAACTATTTCAGTGCCTTCTGGTTCTGAGAATTCATGCGGGAACTCTGGCCTTGTAATCTGGCCAAGAAATTTTTCTATTTGATATATTTTAACGGCGCCAGAGCCAAGTCTTAATTCGAGTTCTTCTTCCTTTTCTATGTTTCTATCCCTGAGATAATTTTTTATTTCTTGTCGATTGAGAATTTCTTCCACCGAAAGATGGTATTTCTTCGAAAGATCTTTTAGCATCTCTTTGCCTTTTTCGATGTATTCATTTGCGAATTTATCTCTGAGAAATTTTTTTATCTTTGCCCTTGTGTGAACGCTGTGAGCGAACTTTAACCAGTTTGCGTTTGGTCCTTCGTTGTTTTTGTCGACTATGATTTGAACTCTATCTCCATCTTTGAGTTGGTATCCCATTGGGACAAGCCTGCCATTTACCGATGCTCCAGCGTAATGATTCCCAACATCTGTGTGTATTGAATAAGCGAAATCAATTGGCGTCGATCCTTTTGCAAGATGTTTTATTTCTCCGGTGGGAGTAAAGACGAAGACTTCATCAAGGCTTAATTCCGTTGCCATTTCATTCCAACTGGCAAGTCCCTTTGAATAGTCTCTTTGCCATTCCATGAGTTTATCTATGAATTCGCTTTTTTGAACCTTCCCACCTTCTTTGTACTTCCAATGCGCAGCCATTCCATATTCAGCCTCATGATTCATCTGCTCATCTTTTATCTGTACTTCAAGAAATTCTCCCTTATCGGTCACAACGGTGTTGTGAAGGGCTCTGTACCCATTTGATTTTGGTGCTGCTATGTAATCTTTGAATCTGCCCGGCACAGGCGTCCAGAGGCTGTGAATGGCTCCAAGCGCTTCGTAACACATCGGTATGTTTTTAACTATGACCCTTATGGCGAAGAGGTCGTATATCTCGTCAAAAGATTTGTTTTTTTCTTTCATCTTCAGCCATATGCTGTAAAAGTGCTTTGCCCTTCCACTTATCTCTGTGAATTCTATTCCATTTTGTTTCAAAAGATCTGCAATTTCAGATTTGTAATATTCTATTTCTTGGCTGCGCTCTTGAATTTTCTTGTCCACAAGTTTCTTCACTTCGATGTATTCTTGAGGGAAAAGTTGCTTAAATGAAAGATCTTCTAATTCTCTTTTTATCGTGTATATACCAAGTCTATTTGCAATTGGAGCGTAAACTTCGAGCGTTTGCTTAGCCTTTTCTTTTCTTTTTTCTTCATCTGCAAAGCCCTCGACAGTTCTCATGTTGTGCAATCTGTCTGCCAATTTTATCAAGACAACGCGTATGTCCTGCGCCATTGCAAAGATCATTTTTCGTATAGTCTCTATCTCAGAGAACTTTATATCTTCATTTTCAAGCGCTTTTATCTTTGTAAGACCGTTGACCATTGTGGCTATTTCATGTCCAAAATGCTTTTCTATCTCTTCAAGTGGGACCTTTGTGTCTTCTGCCACATCGTGAAGCAAAGCCGTGCAAATGGAAGGCACATCCATTCCCATATCCGCGACTATCTTGGCAACTTGAACGGGATGAGAGATGTAGGGCTCTCCAGATGCCCTTGATTGATTTTGGTGCGCCTCTTTTGCAAACTCGTAAGCCTCTTTGACTATTTCTGCATCTTTTTCTGAATAATCTTTTCTAACCTTCTCGATTATTTCCGCAATAATTACTTTGTAATTCTCATCATTTTTACCATTTTTCATGTCTTACCTTCTTTGAAGAAATCCTTTCAAGGTAAAAAGAGATCAAAAAACCTCCGATAACCAATATTATAAAAAGTATAACATGGAATGGACTGTATGAGTGCCTTGTAAAAGGCCATATTGAAGTTATGGAAGCCATCATAAGGCCTATTATAAAAGCGTAAGTTTGAGAGTGGTATCTTTTCAAAAGATTTCCAATTATTCTCACAAAAGTAAAAAATCCTATCAAAAAGCCTGCCATAAAAATTGAAAGCGTAACTATGTCGAAAGTTCTCACTGCGTTCAAAAGATGCCTGTAATTTCCTAACAAAAGCAACATTATCGTGTCTCCAACGGCTGGAAGCGAAGTTGAAACTGCCAGGCCAGATATGAAATCAAGTAACCTTGAACCAAAAATCGTTGCAAAAAACCTTAAATCACCTACCTTAAAGCCAAATAAAAGCGGAAGAATTACAATCGCAACGCCTGCAAAGAACCATAAAAATTCAGAAAGTCCCTTTTTCTTTATCTCAAGGTAAAGCAAATAAACGGATCCCAAAATAAGGCCTATAAAAACGGCATTTATCTCGAATAAAAATTTCACAAGTAAACTTAAAATGAAATAGGAAGTGAAAAATATGGCTGGTATTATGCCTATCAACAAGAAAAGAAGCAATTTGATATCCTGATTTGTGAGCGTTTTTGGATTAGAAAACAATTTGTTCAGCGCAAGCATTAAAGGCTCATAGACTCCAAGAATTATAGCCATCACAGGCCAACTTGTTCCAGGCAGTATCATAGAAATGCCCATCAAAATGCCGCTTAAGATC
>JAVRKN010000162.1:0-3435 GCA_031962405.1 Athalassotoga sp.
CACGCGTTACGCGTCACTGTATTTGCTATTCGCCATAAGCCATACGCTATATGCCATTTGCTGCTATATGCCCTGTGCTGCTTTTTTACACACCCTGTTGGACGTATGCCTTGAGATATGTTATAATAAAGCCGAAAAGGGATGAGGCTCCCTTAATGCCTTTGAAGGCTGATGGCTTCTTGTAAGAAGCCATTTTGTTTTTTTAGTTAGGAGGCTTAAAATGCTGAGCATACTTTTCATGAACGAAGATGACAAGGTTAGGGCCAAAAACACGCAAATGCCAGAATTTTTCAAGGACCTCAACCTTGATCAAATCGTGGATGCCATTACATCTAAAAAGGAAGAATACGATCTTAAATCATACTTTTATGTCAAACTTGAAGATATCGATTCGATAAAGTACAGACAGGAAGTTATGCAAGATCTTGAAAATGAAGAACTTTTTGAAAACTTAAAAAAATTTGAAGATGAAATGCACACGATGAAAGAATGTTTTGATCAATCAGATAAATCATCTTACAAATATCAAAAAGAAAGATGGTTTTTGGATGGGGTTAAGATCTATTGCGACGCCGTTGTTGAATTAGAAAAAGCGCTTTCAATCGAATTAAACTCACGAGGCTTTACATCATTTCATAATTTCTTAAAAGATTACGTTAATTCAGATGATTTTAAATCTCTTGCCTTTCAAAGCATGAAATTAAAAGATGAACTTTCGCAGATAAGGTATACCCTATTTGTGAAAGGAAATATGATTAAGGTAAGGAAATACGAGTCTCAAAAAAATTACAGTCAAGAGATAGAGGAGATATTTGAAAAATTCAGGCAAGGGTCTGTAAAAAATTACTCGGTGAAATTCAACGAGTTTCCAGACATGAATCACGTTGAGGCTAAAATACTCGATTTTGTTGCAATGCTTTATCCCGATGTTTTTGATGAACTTGATAGATATTACGTAAGCAACTTAAATTTCATGAATGAGGTTATCTCTGAATTCATCAAAGAGATGCTATTTTACATCTCTTATCTCGAGTATATATCTCAATTCAAAAGAGTTGGACTTGAATTTTGTATTCCTCAAATCACACAAAAGAAAGAAATATATGCCAATAGCACTTTTGACCTTGCGCTTGCCAACAAGTTGATAAAAGATCAAAAAACAGTTGTTACTAACGACTTTTATCTTAAAGATCAAGAAAGAATTTTAGTTGTAACCGGGCCAAATCAAGGCGGCAAAACAACTTTCGCAAGAACTATGGGACAAATTCATTATCTCGCAAACATTGGCTGTCCAGTGCCTGGAAATGCTGCAAAGTTATTCCTATTCGACGAAATATTTACACACTTTGAAAAAGAGGAAAACATAAACAATCTTCGCGGAAAACTTGAGGACGAACTTTTCAGGATAAATTTCATTCTGAAAAAGGCAACGCCAAGGAGTTTAATCATAATAAATGAAATGTTTTCTTCCACAACGATTGAAGATACACTTTTTTTGAGTAAAAAAGTTATGGATGTCATATACGATCTTGACATTTTGACGGTGTGGGTTACATTCATAGATGAAATAGCATCTATGAACGAAAAGGTTGTTAGCATGGTAAGCAACGTAGATCCGGCCAATCCTTCTGTAAGAACTTACAAAATATTGAGAAAGCCTGCAGAAGGCTTATCTTATGCCCTATCAATAGCAGAAAAATACAATTTGACTTACAAATCTCTGAAAGAGAGGATAAGATCATGAAAGTGTTTTTGATGTTTAGAAATCGTGATTTTGATTTTGAAAAACCGCTTTCGCCTTTCGCCAATGATCTTGTTCAAGATCTCGAATTAAATGTTCTGTTCAAAGCCATGTCAAATGGTGATGAGTTCATTTTCAACATTTCGAAGATCGCTTTGCTTTCAAGCGTTAATTCCGCGGACATGATACTTTATCGCCAAGATATCATAAAAGACTGTTTGAAAAATCCATCGACGGTAAGAAATCTTTACTCTATCGCAGTTGAAGGAATTGAGCAGGAGAAAAAAACATTTTTTGGCTTTTTCAGTAAATATCCTGATGCCATCTTACACAGTGCGATGGAACTTTTACGTTATTTCATGGGTACTTTGAAAAAACTAAGAAAAATAGCACAAGAAGAATCATCAAAATTTGAATCGCAGGGTTTTAAACGCTTTTTCAAGATGATTCAAACTGAACTTACAGACGAATATTTTCAAAAGATCGAAGAAAACCTGAATGAGTTGGAATTTAAAAGTGGCATGCTTATTGGCGTTGATTTGGGTTTGGCAAACAAGGGAACAAATTACACGATACTAAAACCAAATGAAAATAAAGAGAGTTTCTTCGATCATATCTTTTCAAAAAAAGAATCTTACACGTTTGTTATAAATGACAGAGACGAAAGGGGCGCTGAAGCCCTTGGACAAATAAAAGACAAAGCTATAAATTCTATTTCAAACGCCGTCGCACAATCTGCAGATCACATCTTAAACTTTTTTAAAATGATGCGGGTTGAACTTGCATTTTACGTTGGAACTCTTAACCTTTACGATCGAATTACCAAGATAGGAGAGCCAATTTGTTTTCCGGACGTAAAACCATCGGATCAACGAATACACGATTTCGAAAATTTGTACGATATTTCTCTTGCCCTTGTTAAGGGAGAAAAAATAGTTGGAAATGAGATCAACGCAAATGAAAAAGATCTCATCCTGGTAACAGGCGCAAATCAAGGAGGAAAATCTACTTTTCTTAGGAGCATTGGCATTGCTCAACTAATGATGCAATGTGGATTGTTCGTGCCAGCACAAAGATTTAGCGCAAACATTGCAAATGGAATATTTACCCATTACAAGCGTGAAGAAGATAAGAAGATGGATAGCGGTAAATTCGATGAAGAACTGAAAAGAATGGATCAAATCGTGAATTACCTCAAACCAAATTCAATAATGCTTTTCAACGAATCATTTGCAGCAACAAATGAAAGGGAAGGCTCCGAAATTGCAAGGCAGATAATCTCTGCTCTTATTGAAAAAAATATCAAAGTTTTCTTCGTCACCCATATGTACGATCTGGCTCATGGCTTTTACAAAAGCAAATCTGATAGATTTCTTTTTCTCAGGGCCGAAAGAGATGAGAATGGAAATAGAACCTTCAAAATTTTGGTCGGTGAACCCTTGCAGACAAGTTATGGAACCGATCTTTACAAAAGCATATTCGAAGATCAGCAACCTTCAATTAAAGTTTAGTTGATGCTAAACTCTCTCAAAAATTCAATCAATCATCTTGGGGGTATCTCATATCCATTAACCTTAGCGTATGACAAATGGCAACCTAAACTTAATTCATATTTGTTCGAATTTAAATACAAGAAGGTCTATAATCTATATAGATATATCTTAATAGATATTAGGAGGCTTTATGTGAAAACT
>JAVRKN010000163.1:0-3427 GCA_031962405.1 Athalassotoga sp.
GGCTCCAGCATATGCCCCGTCGAAATCTGGTCCTCACTTCGTTGCGGAGGATTTCTCTGGGGCATTATGCTCTCCGCCAAGTTACCGCTCACTAATCCCTAATCTCTAATGTCTAATCCCTGTATTTGCCATATGCCATTGGCTATAGGCTATACGCTGTTTTGTATCGGCTCCGACATGAGATTCGGAATTTAAAGAAGTTTATTATATAATTTGCAAGATGGAGAAAATTTTTGATCTTATGGCTTTGACGGCCTTTGGTGTTGAAAGCGTTACAAAAGTAGAATTGAAAAAACTTGGATATGATCCAAAAGCCGAAGATGGGCGTGTGAATTTCGTTGGAGGTTTTGAAGACGTGGCACGCACCAATCTGTGGTTGAGGACGGCAAATCGCGTTATGATAAAAGTTGGTGATTTCTACGCCCGAGATTTTGACGAACTTTTTGATCAGACTTTTAAAATAGAATGGGCTGATCTTCTAACGGTTGATGCAAAATTTCCAGTCGAGGTTTCATCTGTTAAGTCAACGCTTTCAAGCGAGCCAGCTTGTCAGTCGATAATAAAAAAAGCCATTGTTGAGAAACTTAAAAGGCGATATCACGTGCAAAAATTTCCTGAAGACGGTGCAATTTACAAGATAAAGGTTTACATACTCAAAGACCATGTTACAATTGGAATCGATACAACCGGAGAAAGTTTAAACAGAAGAGGCTATAGAACTGAAATTTCAGAGGCCCCTTTAAAGGAAACGATGGCAGCGGCAATTATCATGCTAAGCAATTGGAACTTTGATTTGCCAATTTGGGACGGCTTTTGCGGAGCCGGCACCATTCCAATTGAAGGCGCAATGATGGCTAAAAACATTGCACCAGGAATTTTGCGCAAATTTGCGTATGAAGAATGGCATAATTTTCCAAATGATATCACCACCATTGAAAGAAACGAGGCAAAAAAGGCTGTATTGGATTCTAAAGTAAAGATAATCGGATCTGATATAAATAAGAAGATCATAGGTGCTGCTTTAAGAAATGCTGCCAGGATTGGCCTTGAAAAATTTATAGATTTTCGCGTTGAAAACTTTGAAAGTTTCTCCCCAAGAGATCCACGTGGTTTTTTCATTTCTAACCTTCCGTACGGTAAAAGGATGGAAATTGATGTGGAAATTTACAGGGCATTGAAGAACAAATTTGCCCTTCTTAAAGGTTGGAATTTTTACCTTTTAACGGCCGATAAAAATTTTGAAAAATCTTTTTTTAGGTCTAACGGAAATAGAAAGATGTTTAACGGAAGAATAGAAGTCAGGCTTTACAAATATGAAAGGAGGAATTCGAATTGATTTTTACTTTAACGATGAACCCAAGTCTTGATAGGTATCTTTACGTTGATGAGTTAGTGCCTGATGATTCCATAAGGGTTAAAAACACTCAGGAATATGCGGCAGGCAAGGGCATAGATGTTTCTCGCGTCATAAAGGAAATAGGCGGATCATCGATAGCGATATGTCCTTTGGGCGGTTCAAATGGAGAAAGAATGGAATTCATGTTGGACAATGAAAAGGTGCTTTACGCGGCGGTGCGAGTAAAACATGAAACAAGGATGAACATCATAGTGCAAACCCTTAAAAATCAATACAGACTCAATCTTCCGGGTAAGCCTCTGACTGATACTGAATATGAGATGATAATAGACATGCTTAAAAGTGTTTTAAGAGAAGGAGATGTGCTTGTTGCATCTGGAAGCCTTCCTTCGGGGCTTAAACCAAGTGTTTACGGTCATATCGTTAAAATTGCAAAGTCGAAAAATGTGAGAGTCTACGTTGATACAGATGGTGAAAATCTTAAAGAAGCGGTCAAAGAGGGGCCATTTGGAATAAAGCCAAATGTTCATGAACTTTCGCGTCTTGTTGGAAGAGAGATCAAGATTGAAGAAGTCGGTGATGTTGCAGCTGAGGTTGCAAAAAAATATGGGATTTCAAATGTACTCGTGACTTTGGGAGAAAAAGGATCTGTATCATGGATTGAGGGCCACCTTTACAAAATAAAGCCGATAAAGGTTGAAGTCAAAAGTAGTGTTGGTGCGGGTGATTCATTTTTGGCAGGCTTTGTGTCTAAAAGAGACGAATCAATAGAAGAAGCACTTAAACTCGCGAGTGCATGTGGCGCAGCCGCTGTTATGAATGAAGGAACGACTCTTTCTAAAAGGCCAGACGTTGAAAAGATAATAAAAGAAGTAGAGATTGAAAAGATAAGATAAATGGAAAATATTTTAAAACGATTGTTGATCAGACTTTCAAAAGAATGGCTTTTTTTGATCTCGTCAATTTTTGCCATTTTGATGATCATAATTGTTGGCAAAAATCCCATTGCTTTTATAGGATCGGATCAGATCAGGGTACTTTGGATATTGTTAATAATGATGACAATAAATTCTGGACTGAAAGAGAAAGGAGTCCTGGATTATTGGGGCGTTCATTTGATATCGCGAACGCAAAATGTACGCACACTTTCGATCTTGCTATTGATTTTGGTCGCGATGCTTGCGCCGCTTGTCACAAATGATGTAACGTTGCTCGTCATCGTTCCTCTTACCATAAGCGTTGCAAAAAGATCCGATTTCGATCCAATGTGGCTTGTTATTCTCGAATCAGTCGTGGCAAATGGGATGAGTTCCTTCACCCCCTTTGGTAATCCTCAAAATATTTACATTTACACCCATTACCAATCGCCGGCAATAGAATTCATGCTCTACGTGGCACCATTTTCGATCCTTGCACTTTTGATTGCCATCGTCACTCTCTTTTTCGTCAAAAATAAACCCGTAAGCCGCGTTTCAAGAATTGTAACGCTTAAAAAGCAATGGTGGATGTATTTGTTATTGTTATTCTTGATGATAGCCTCAATATTGAGATTTGGCGATATTTTTGTGATAGGAGGTTTTATACTCGCATATGTGATCCTCTCCGATAGAAAATTGCTTTTAGACGTTGACTATTTTCTACTTGGCACCTTCGTTGCATTTTTTATCTTGTCTGGAGAAATATACTCCATGCCATGGCTTCAAAATCTTTCAGGTTTTCTCAACAATGGAAGAAATGTCTTTTTAACTTCGGCATTACTTTCCCAAATAATAAGCAACGTACCATCTGCCATCGTTATCTCGGCCTTTACGAATCTTTGGAAACCGCTGCTTTTGGGGGTAAGTGTTGGAGGATTTGGTACTTTGGTCGGTTCTTTGGCAAATATAATAGCATTTTCCATATACAAAAAAGATTTCAAATCTAATTACCTGAAGTACTTCCATCTTTACTCTATACCTTTATTTTTAGGAATGATTGCGCTTTTCTTTTTTGTATAACAAAAAGCCGGGTCTTTCGACCCGGTCATTGTTTTTACTTTTTTATTGGGCGGTGTCAACTGCTTTTACAAAT
>JAVRKN010000164.1:0-3380 GCA_031962405.1 Athalassotoga sp.
CCTCACGGGCATCATGTCCTCCGCCATAACCACTCACTAATCCCTAATCTCTATTCCCTAATCCCTAATGTCTAATCTCTAATCTCTAATCTCTATTCCCTGTATTTGCTATTCGCCTTAGAACTTTCTTAATTCTTAGAGAAGGCTTTGATAACCGCTGCCATGTCTTCATCAAAGGATTTGGTATCTTTTTTGCTGTAATCTGATTCGATTAATTTCTCGAGCAAGTCGTAGCCCACGGTTATGTAATCTACTCCTATGCTCACAAGGGCATTCAACTGTTCAGGCGTTTTGACACTTGCCGCGAGTACCTTTGTCCTTGTTTTAGAAAGCACCTTAAGGATTGTTTTGACATTTTCAAGTGCGTTTATGCCGGCACTCTCCATTCTGTTGAAATATATCGCGACGTAATCAGCGTCCAAAGATGCCCATGCAATCGCCTGAGATGGAGTATAAACAGCCGTTGCGCAGATGTTATAGCCACGATCCACGAGCGTTTTTGCTATTGATACCCCACTTGGAACGGACGGAACTTTCACAACCAGCCTTGACATATCGAGATTTTCAAGCGCTTCAAGCACATCATCCGATTTTTGAGATGGTACTTGAGCAAAGACTTCACCTTCGCACATATCAAGTAATTTTGAATAAAAGTACCTTAAACTTTTATTTTCTTTCCATACCTCAGCGCTCTTCAAAAGGGTCGGATTTGTCGTTATGCCATGGACGTATCCCAGGTTAAGTGCCTTTTTTATTTCATCTATCTTGGCAGAATCTACGTATAATTCCATACAAACAATCTCCTTTCATGGATTTATTGCCACTTCACGGAAATTTCTTCGGCCATCTTCCACTTTTCGTAAAGGGTGTCTATATTTTCTTTTGGTTCAAAAAGATCGAAATCCTTCTTGAATTTTTCTATCCCCTCAATTCCCTTGTTAATCCTTGTCATTATAAAGGTCCCATAAGCGGTCATCTCGTGAAATTTCGAACGTTCAACCTTTGTTTTGGTACCATTTGAAAGTATTTGAATCAAAAGAGAATTTTTAGAACCTCCTCCATCGACTTTGATACTTGACACCTCAAGGCCACTTTTCTTAAAAGTATCGATGACCTCAACGACTGAAAAGGCCATAGATTCTATAACTGACCTCACTATGTTTGCGCGCGTGTGAGATGATCTTATTCCAACAAAGATTGCTTTAGCATTCGGAGCCCATCTTGGAGATCCAAGACCATCGAGTGCTGGAATGAAGTATATCCCATCACTTTTCACCGAATTTGCCAATTCTTCTATCTCAACTTCATCTTTTATGATGGAAAGCCTTTTAAGCCAATTAATCGACTCGCCGCTTGAAAGCACAGAACCTTCAAAGGCATAGTCAACTACGCCGTTAATAGACCATGCGATCGTCTTTAAAAGACCGTCTAAAGGAGGGGTTTTCAATTTCCCCGCATTTGCAAGCACAAAGGCTCCTGTTCCATATGTACATTTTACATCGCCAACCTTTACACACATGTTTCCAAGCAGTGATGATTGCTGATCGCCAAGAACGGCAGAGATCTTTCCGTATTTACATGTACCAAAATCGCCATTTGAATTTGTCACGTCGGGCATGGAATCTATCGGTATTTTGAAAACATCAAAAAGGTCTTTGTCCCATTTCATTTCGTTTATGTTAAAAAGCATGGTTCTCGAAGCGTTAGAAGGTTCTGTAAGATATTTACCCGTGAGTTTCCAGATCAAATACGTGTCTATGGTACCAAATCTCAAATGCGATTTTTTTAGGCTATCTGAAATGCCTTCTACATTTTCTATCATCCATGCCATCTTTGAGGCTGAAAAGTAAGGATCCAAGATCAATCCAGTTTTTGACCTCACAACGGGTTCATAACCGTTGAATTTTAATTTTTCACATAACGATTGTCCTCTCTTGTCACGCCATACAATGGCATTGTATAATGGCAAGCCGCTTCGTGAATCCCAGGCCACGATGGTCTCTCTTTGATTCGTGATCCCGATGGTTGAGGGTGTGCACCCACACTGTTCAATGGCATCTTCAATTACCTCAACGGTCTTAGAAAAAATTTCTTCCGCATTTTGCTCGACCCATCCAGAATTTGGATAAATAGTTTTTAACTGTTTACTCGACGATGAAATGAAATTTCCATTTTCGTCAAAAATCATTGCCCTTGTGCTTGTTGTGCCCTCATCGATGATCAAAATGTGTTCCATCTTGCACTCTCCATTCATGACAAAAGTTGCTCTTGCATTCCGATAAATCTATCATAGACAAGGCTGATCTGCCAATTGGGTTCTCAATTCCGCCCAAATGATAAGCCACGTGCATGTGAATACATTTCACGTGATTGAAATTTTTTATCCCTCCCATTCCTCCTGTGAATTTGGATTTCAAGTCATCATTTTGTAAGAGAGTTGTCAAATTTTCTCTCGCTAATTCATGAGCTTTCATGTTTAAATCGAAAAAGGCCGGCGATTTGGTCATGAACTCCTCGTATTTTTTTATCCAGCCCTCAGATTCCATTCTTGAAATTTTATCTCTTAAGAATGGACAAGTAAGCCAATAAAGAGTGGGAAAGGGTTCTCCATTCAAAATTGGAAAAGATTTTATCACCATCGGAAATCCGTAAGAACAATACTTCACTATATCCAAAGCATTCTCTGGTGTCCTTCCAATCTGTTTTGTCAAAATACCCATTTCCACATTTGATATCATGTCTTTTGGAGCATCCTTTCAAGTGCCTCTTTTATTATCGACAAGCCAATATGATTTTCCCCTCCCCTTGGAAGAATGATGTCGCAATCGTACTTTTGAGGCTCTATAAAACTTCTAAAGGCAGGAGCGACAAATCGTCGGTATTGAAAAATGATTGATTCAATTGATCTGCCACGTTCCTTTGTATCCCTCTCTATTCTTCTTATAAGCCTCTCATCGGCATCCTCATCAACATAGATTGCCAGATCAAAAAGTTTTCTTATTTCCTTTTTGTATATAACAAGAATTCCTTCAACTATAATCAAGTCTTTAGGTTCTACACGCGTACTTCTTGAAGTGTCTCTTCTGTAAGTTACAAAACTGTAGGATGGAACCTCTATTGCTTTACCATTTTTCAAATCAACGAGATGTGAAAGAAAAAGATCAAAATCAAAGGCGGCAGGGGCATCAAAATTGACATTTCTTGGATCTACTCCTGATTCAAGATCCTTGTAGTAATTATCCATGTTGAGACATACTGCCCTATCTGAAAATCTTTCCATTATTTTATTCGCTACAGTTGTTTTCCCTGCGCCGCTTCCACCTATTATGGCAACAAATGTACTCATAATTCACCTCACTTTTTGATTATAACATGCCTTA
>JAVRKN010000165.1:0-3332 GCA_031962405.1 Athalassotoga sp.
TTTCTTCTCCCTCTATTTCGGTGATGGTAGAATAAGTATTTTCGTTCAATTGATATTTTTGCACTTTGAAGTGTTTATCGGCTGCGGCCGCTATCTGTGGCATGTGCGTTATAACTATTATTTGTGTGCTTTTGGATATTTCTTTCATCTTCATGGCAATAACATCTGAAGTCCTTGGCCCAATTCCAGTTTCTATCTCATCAAAGACAAGGGTTGAAATGGGCAATTTTGAACTCAGCGATGATTCTATTGCAAGGTAGAGACGCGAAATTTCTCCGCCAGAAGCCATTCTTGAAATTGGTGCGTCGGGCATTCCTGGATTCATGGATCCGATGAATTCGATTTGATCTTTTCCATTCGGCGTAAAATCAGTGTCTTTTTGAAGGAAGGAAATGTGGGCATTTTGCATTAGCAGATCTTTAAGATTTTCATTTATGCGTCTTGTAAGTTCATCTGCAGCAATTTTGCGCAATTTCTTAATTTCAATGGCTAATTCTTCCATCTGCGTTGTCAAAAGATTGAAATCTTCATGGAGATTTTTCAATTGAACATTCATTTCATTGTATTTTTCACATTGACTTTTTAATGCTTCCAACTTATCTCTTACATCTGAAAGCTTTGGACCATATTTTCTTCTTAACTTTTCTATCTGGGATATTTTTTCTTCCAATTCGTAAAGTTTTTCTTGATCAAACTCGAGAGAATTTGCGTAATTTGTGATGTGCTTTTTTAGTTCTGTCAAAGATTCTTTTATTTCCTCAACATTTTTTGAAAAGGGCAAGTGTCCGTCTATTTTTTCTATTTCTCTTACATCTTTTAAAACTAGTCCCATGATTGACTCAATTCCGTTTTCTCCAGAGATCAGATATTCAGTTTCTTTTACCATTCTTAAAATGTCTGCCATTCCAGATTGCTTTTTGTATTCATCTTTTATGGCTTCGTACTCGTCATCGGAGATCAAAAATTTTTCTATGTCTGAAATTTCTCTTGAGATATTTTCTATCTCTGCCTCAAGGTTAACAGATTCACTGTTTTTTATGAGTTTTAAAACCTCGAGATACTTATCGTAAAGTATCTTGTATTTTTTAACTTTATCGAGTATAGAGGGCGAAAATGCGTCCACAAAGTTCGTATGATTTTTGGGATCCTTTAGGATTTGAGATATACCCTGATCGTGTATGTCCATCCACCTACCCACATGGCTTTTCAAATCCGCAAGCGTTATCATTTCGCCGTTCAACCTTGCACTCATTCTTGATGGGCTCAATTTGAGGTTTACCACGAATTCATCCTTATCTATCAAAAAGCGTGCTTCTACCTCGCTTTTTTCAGTCAAAAATTCATTTTTCTCTCCAAGAAGGGATTTTAAAATAGAAAGGAAAAGTGATTTGCCAGAACCACTTTCCCCCGTTATGACATTCATTTTGTCAGAAAATTCTATGTCTACATCTTCAAAAAGAGCAAAATTCTTTGCGTGCAATTCAAGTATCATCTAAGTCTCTTCACCCTAAGATCTTTTTTCCTTCTATGTAGACCATTTCAACCTTTGATTTCATATCAAAAGGATGACCGCTCCATACGACTATATCAGCGTCTTTGCCTTTTTCTATCGAACCGACTCGATTATCAATGCCAAGGATGGTCGCCGGATTTATTGTAAGCATTTTTAAAAGATCTGCTTCTTTAGCACCATCTCTCATCGCTGCCGCAGCCTGAACAGATGCATATTCGAGAGGAATAACCGGGTGATCACACATCAGCGCCGTTAATATGCCGTGCGAATTCAGTATATTTATGGATTCCATCGTCATATCTTTCAATTCTCGTTTTGTTCTAAAAGTCAAAAGCGGTCCAACTACAACTGGAATACCTTTTGCCTTGAGAGTATCGACGATCTTGTAACCTTCTGTTCCATGTTCTATGACAAACTTGAACTTAAATTCTTCTGCTATCCTTGAGGCTGTGAGTATGTCATCGTAACGATGGGCATGGATTCGTGCTGGCATTTCTCCTTTCAAAACCTTTTCGCCCGCTTCAAGTTTTAAGTCTCTTTCCACGAATGGCTTCCCATCTTTTTCGGCATTTGCTTTTTTCTTCATGTAATCTTGGACTCTTGTGAAATAAGATCTTATCACGGCTGCCACGCCCAATCTTGTTGAAGGCGTCTTTTTTTGATTTCCGTAGACCATTTTGGGATTTTCCCCAAAAGCCATTTTCAACCCTGCTGGTTCTTTTACTATCATTTCATCAACAACTTTAGATTTAAACTTTATTATGGCGCCTTGACCTCCGACCGGATTTGCGCTTCCCGGCACTATCATTACCGTCGTTACTCCTCCCGAGAGCGCCCTTTCTATGGCAGCATCTTCGGGATTAAATCCATCAATGGCTTTCACGTCTGCCGTTACGGGATCCGTCCACTCGTTGCCATCAGATGAGACAGGCTCATTGACACCCTCTTCCCACAAGCCTATGTGAGAATGTGCATCTATGAATCCTGGAAGCAGGTATTTCCCGTCTAAATCTATGATCTCGACATCGCTTCCAATCTTTTTTATTTCGCCAAAAGATTTGATCTTTCCATCTTCTACTAACAGATCTCCTTTGAATGGCTTAGACGTTATAGGTAGAACATTTGCATTTTTGAAAAGTATTTTCACCTTCATCACCTCAATTGTTTTGTAAGCTTTTTTACAAGAAAACTCGCAACGTCTGCGCCATGCGTGCCTCTTCCAAATCCAGCATCCATTCCTGCAGATTTTGCGAGATCATTTGTTATTTGGGTGCCTCCCGCTATAAGTATGAGTTTGTCTCTTACACCTTTTTCTATTGCAAGATCGTTTAACTTGCGCATGTTATGAATATGAACGTCATTGTGAGTTATTATCATAGATGCAAGAATTGCCACAGAGTTCGTCTCTATTGCCGCATCTATCAATTTTTCTACCGGCACACTTGTGCCAAGGTAAATATATTTTATCCCATATTTTTCTATACCACCATGTTTTATGTCCAATATTTCCCTCATTCCGACGGAATGTTCATCATTTCCAACGGTGCCAGCGACAACTTTCACTTCATTTTCCTTGAAAAATTTTATCATCTCATCGTCTGGAAGTACGTCCACTTTTTCTGGCAATTTAAGATGATTTGTGTCTATTGCAAATGGCACCTTACCCTTTATCTCGATGTATGTACCCTCAGATGGATGCAAAACTGTTTTGTGAATGATGTTTACGTCCGTCAATCCTAAACGTTTTGCCGTTTCCATCGCCGCTGCCTCTGCGATGGCCTCATTGGTCGCAAAGGTCATGTCCAACTGAATAGTCCCA
>JAVRKN010000166.1:0-3331 GCA_031962405.1 Athalassotoga sp.
GATATATTTTCAGCAGAGGGTTGATAAATTGTGTCATTTATGTAAGAATGATCGAGTTTGGATATAACAAGATCGTTGACAATCTTCTTCAATTCGCTGAAATCCAATATCATTCCCTCGCTATCCGGCGTACCTTCCAAAGTAACCCTTAACTTGTAAGTATGCCCGTGAAGTTTTTCGCATTTTCCATGATAATTCACGAGATTATGGGCAGCATCAAATTTGAATTCTCTTGAAATAAACAAGGCATCACCTCATTCAAGATGAATGTCAACAGACTCATTTTCGTCTTCCACATGAATTCCATCCTTCATATTCGTTTATCACGCCGTCTTTAAGCATCTTGATGACCTTCATAAGAGATTCTCTGTTCAATTAAACCACTCCTTTTTGATCCTTATAAATCTCTTACCAAAGAAGATCTGCAATCCTATCCCTATAAGGTAAGAGGCAACGAATCCTAAAAAAAGTTGACTGAAAGAAGCGTTGATGCCAAAAAGTCGAAAGGCTCTCAAAAGCAAAAATACGCCAAAAAGCAAACTGCCAATTCCTATTAGTCGCCTTCCTATGAGTTCTCTTATGCCTTCAAATCCAAAGAGAATTGCGAAAAATATGCCCAATATGAACCCAAAGGTGAGATTCATCACTCCGAAGATGCCCAAAAAGGCTAAAATTCCAAGTAAAATTAGAAAAATTGCAAATGCTTTCATGCTAAACCTCCTTTACACCAGGTACAAGATAGAAGAAAATTGAAAAAATCGCAACCATACTGCCAAGAAAAGCAAAGATCAACGTATTTGAAAGTTTGGAAGAAAGAAAGCCTATGACTGAAAGAGAAATAGGCTGAAACATCGTCTCGAATGTAAGCATAACGCTAAAGACTCTTCCTCTTTTCTCATCGGGCACTATCCTCTGAATTATAACCTGAAAGAGCACATTTACAAAAGCAAGTGCAAAACCTATCAAAAAGGCGATCAAAAGGAATGTTAACAAATCAGGCATCAATCCAAAGCATGCGTACAAAATACCGCTTGATATCGTGCCGATTATTATGAAATTGTGCTTTACTTTTATTTCGGGCAAAATTGCAAGTAATACCGATCCCATTATCATGCCAACCGCAAAAGCACTGACGGTATAGCCGAGTTGAAGCGCCCCAAGATTGTATATCTCTTTTATCTGCTTTGCTATGAGTATGTCTATTGGAGAGAAGGCGAAATTCAAAACTGAAACGATTATCATTGACCAAAATAACAATTTTTGATCGTAAAGGAATTTGAATCCCGTCTTGAAATCGGCGAAAAATGAATTTGCATCTTCCTTCTTTACAATCGATTGCCTGAAATCGATGAAAATCTCTGTACCGGCAGAGATTATAAAGGAAAATCCATTCAACATGAAGACAAAAAATGGACCAAAAAATCCAACCAAAAGTCCTCCCAAGGCAGGCCCTATTATCTGTGTGAACTGCATTCCACCCTGATAAAGGCCATTTGCGCGCGTCAAAACTTTGTCTGGAACGATATTCGGAATAGTCGATTGAATGGCGGGATTAAAAAACGCACCGCCTATGCCCATTAAAGCCGAAATAAGATATATCAAAAGGGCTGTAAGCGTATTCGTGTAAGCAAGATATGCCATCCATAAGATCAGCACGCCTCTTAAAAAATCCGAAAGAATTACTATCAATTTTCTGCTCATTCTGTCATTTAGAACGCCAGCAAATGGCCCGATTACAGCCATTGGAATGACGCTAAATGTGAACATCAACCCCATCACAATGCCTGATTGTGAATTCGGAAAATTAGTCATTATCCACCACATCACGGCTATGTATTGAATGGAATTTCCGATAGATGAGACGATCTGTCCTGCCCACAAAAGAATAAAGTCTTTGTTGAAAAGTTTGAATTTTTGCCCTAATGCCCCATTTTGATCCATGAATTTTTACCTCGTGGATAGAAATTCTTCTATCTCTTCTACTTTGTATCCTAAGGTTATCATAAGTTCTTTTATCTCTTCTTTTGTTGCCCTCTTTGATTTTAATATTTCTTCGAAGATCTTGAGCCTTTCATCTTGATCTTTTTGGGATTCCTTGTTTGTGTGATTTTCGTCCGCAATTGGTGCTGTTCCAAAGTTGAAAGTTGCATCGCCAGAAATACTTTTGAATTTCAAAGTTGACAAAGGCTTTCCCAGATCAAAAGTGCCACGAGTAACTTTACTTCTTAAAACCTCGGCGTTTGACTTCACATCTCCACTTACCGTTTCAACCTCAACGTGCACATTTGGCCTTGAAATAAATGAAATGGAAAAGTCGCCAGAGATCGTTTTAACGTCCAAGGATTTAAATTCGGGTTTCACATTCATGAGCATTACATCTCCAGAGGTATTTTTAACACTCGCTCGGTCAAAGGACAAATTGACAACTTTAATATCCCCAGATACCGACTGAACTTCCATCTCCTCGAGTTTTGAGGATCCATCCTCTACATTTATGTCCCCAGATACCGTTTTGACAAAGAGACTTTTCATTTCCTTCGAATTCACGTTAAAATCTCCAGAAACGGAAGAAAGCCTCAATTCATTGAAAGAAAGATCTTTTATGATCGTATCACCAGACGTAGTTTCTATTCCGAAAGAAAGACCATCGGGTATCTTCAAGTAAACTTTTTGAACTTCAAGAATCCCAGACTTCAAAAATCCGAAAGCGAAAAACCCATCTGGGAAAAAAGCGGTGTGCGGGAAAAGATCAACCTCAAACTTGTCTCCGACATTTTTCACCTTTGGTTCGTATTCTTCGATCTCTTTTTTGAAGCCAGAAAGTTCCACTTCCATTGATATCTTTTTTTCGAGATTTCGATCCACCGTTATATCTGCAGAAACTGAATGTATAAGCAATTTTTGTGCAGACATATCCCATTCAAATTTTTTTGTTTCCCTCATATTTTCCTCCCTTCAACATTGAAATTGCAGATGAAACGTCTATTTCACCATTTTTTAATTTTTCAAGCACCTCCTTTTCGCTTTCCCGATCTTCATCCTCAACATCGTATCCAAGAGTTCTGACAATCTCATCCAACCTGTTGCGCGCAGTTGGATACGATATGTCAAGTTCCTTTTGCACCTCGCTAAGGTTTCCTTTGTGCTTCAAAAAAGTTTTTACAAAACTCATCTGTTCTTCTGAAAGTTTGAAAAATTCGTCTAGCACGAATTGCCCAGTTACGCCCGTTCCACAAACAGGGCATCTTAAAGCCACAACATCCATTTTGTGACCGCAATTTGGACACCTCGTCACAAGAGATATTTTAATCACCTCCTTAAAATTATTAAA
>JAVRKN010000167.1:0-3294 GCA_031962405.1 Athalassotoga sp.
ACTTTCATCCTTCGTTCAATTCGTATATGAAAGGAAAAAATTCTTTCGAGGAGAGATCCCAATTTTTCAAATTTTGTGGAATAAAACTCACGTTCTTGATTCTAACGCCTGGCCAATTCTTGTAAAAGCCAAATGGATCAAGATGAACTGCTGGAATGCCAGCACGGTTGGCTCCCAGCATGTCTGTATAAAACATATCACCTATGAAAATTGCATCTTTTGGGGAAAGTGAAAGTTCTTTCAACGCTAAACGAAAAATGTCGGCATTTGGTTTTTCTATGCCGACGATCTGTGAGTCATATACTTTATCCATGAACTTTAAAAGTCCAACTTCTTCAAGCACTTGCGCTGCACGACCATCAGAATTCGATATGACTGACATCGAATAACCTTGATTTTTTAACTCTTCAAGCGTCTTTTTTGTCCAATCAAAGGTATAAGACCAAAGATTTTTTACCTTGTCTCTCTCATTTGTCTTCTCTACGAGTGCCCTTACCTTTTCTTCGGAATTTGTGAACGCCTTAAAAAGTGATTCCAAAAGATTTCCATCCAAAAGTGTAACTCTGTCCTTTATACTTTTGTCTATAAGATAGTCTATTTCATACACCCGTCTTAAAATACTTTCCTTGCTTACTTTGATGTCGTACGTTTTCATGAGTTCAGAAAGCCATTCGATGTCTGGAAAGACAAGAGTCCCTCCAGCATCGAACAAAAGGTATGGTCTCATGCTTTCTTCCCCTTTAGCATGGCGTATTTGACAAAATCATTAACCACAAAGGAGAAGAAGGCTGACATTCCAATGATGATCAACGTATCCGTGATGGGTATTGGTTTTAAACCAGGAAATCCAAATGTAACGAGCAGAGCAACGACTATCATGTCGATTATGGTTATGTAGAAGAGCGATTTGCTTGGGAAAGACATCCAAAAATGTCCTCTCTCTCTTACTATGAAAACTGTCATCATACCAAAGTAGAAGAGAATGCTAAATGAGAAAGTTTTAAGCATTTCGTAATCCTTTGCTATTCCGAGAGGGTATATTCCTATGTAGAGGATGGCCAAAGATTCGAGTACGACAAGTATACCCAAGATTATGGAACTACGCACGAGACCGGATATATTCCATGTGTCCGGCGTTTTAGACCACCTTGCGTTATCGGTAGATATCGAAAGCGTCACAAAATCAATCACAAAAAGCAAAAGCACAACATCAAAGGCTGAGACTATGAAATGTCCTGTCAACAAGAAAGCCACAACGACGAAGACGACAATCTGGAAAGTTTTGACAACTTTGTTGAAGATCCAAGTCAAAATTCTTTGGTAAATCTGTCTTCCAACTTTTACAAGATCGACTATATTCCCCAACCCTTCTCCAGTTAGAACAACACTTGCCGCTCCCTTGGCAACATCTGTGGCATTGCTAACGGCAATTCCAACCTCGGCTTGTTTCAAAGATGGCGCATCATTTACACCATCGCCCGTCATGCCAACTATGTGGTGTCGTCTTTGCAAACTTTTGACTATTGAGTACTTGTCCTGAGGATATATCTCGGCAAACCCATCGCTTTTTTCTGCTATGTCTGCGGCCTTTTCTGGATCACTTTCAAAAGTTTGCTCAAACTCTTTAGAGGCCGTTATGGCATCTGAAAGTCCAACTTGTCTTGATATTTCTTTCGCTATTGGAAGGGCATCTCCCGTCAACATTTTTACTGAGATTCCAAGATTTTTTAATTCACCTATCAATTTCTTTGCATCAGGTCTTGGAGCATCGTAAAGTGCAACAAGCCCAACGATTTTCATTGAATTATCGTTGCCAATAGCCACTGCAAGTGTTCTGTAACCTTTTGATGCGTATTCAGTTGTTTTTTCATTTAGAGAATTTGCATCTGCTCCAACGAGATCGGCTATGATGTTCACAGCGCCTTTTACGACTTTAAAGGATTGCCCATCCCTTTCAACTATTGCTTCTGTTCTTCTTGTTTTAGGATCAAAGGGTGTAAAAGATTTTTGAATCCATCCATCAAAAGAAATGTTGCGCTCTTTTGCCGCAGACAAGAAGGCAAGATCTATGGGATCATGGTTTGCCTCTTGAGAGGCAAGGGCACCGTACATCAAAACGGAATTTTCATCATTTCCTTCCATAGAGATCACGCTGGCAACTGAAAGTTTGTTCATCGTTATCGTGCCAGTTTTATCTGAACAAAGCGTGTCCATCGTTGCAGCATCTTCTGAAGCACTCAATCTTGTGACGAGTACTCCGCGTTTTACAAGTTCCATCGATCCTATCGCCATGCTTATGGTAAACATTGCCGGCAGCGCAACAGGTATGGATGAAGCCAAGAGCACAAGCGCAAGGCTAACAACATCGAAAAGATCTATACCTAAAATTATGGCAACGACAAATGCAACGGCGAGAGCCACACCAACTATGATCAAAAGCCATTTAACGACATTTGATATGACATCTTCTGTGTGAAGTCTTGGTCGCGCAACTTGAACGAGTTCAGTCGTTTTCCCGAAATAAGTTTTGTTGCCCGTCAAAACAACAATGGCATTTGATTCTCCTGATTTAACTATGGAACCGGAAAAAAGCATATCAGACTTGGCTTTAGAAACACTTAAAGATTCACCCGTTAAAGCCGATTGATCTACTTCTATTTGACCGTCAATGAGTTTTAAATCGGCTGGAACGAAATCTCCAGCCCTCACCCTGACAACATCACCAGGGACAAGTTGACGTGCCGGCAGCATTTGCCATTTTCCGTCTCTTAATGTTCTTGCATTTACCTGTAATTGCTTTTTTAAAGCATCGACTGCTTTAGAAGCGCGTTGCTCTTGAAAAAACCCGAGCACGGCATTCAGCAGCAACAACGCAATGATAACGTACATGTCTAACATTTTATTAAGGATGAGAGAGAGTACAATTACTGCTTCAAGCATCCATGCCGTTAGTCCCCAAAATTTTTTGGCAAAGCTGAGGTATGGATTGGCCTTTTTTTCTGGGACCTCGTTGTAACCGTATGTTTTGATACGCTTTTCAACTTCTTCGCTTGAAAGACCATTTTTTACATCCGCGTTGAGTTCTTTGATCAGATCGTCAATTTCCATCTTCTGGTAATCGACTTTTGCTTCTTTTGTCTTTTCTTCAGACATCAGATCACCTTTCTTCATAAGAATTATAATGATTCAACTTTAAAAATCGAATGTTCATTCATCAATCTCTTGCGGCTTCGGGTACCCTCTCGATGTCTGGTCCTCGCTGACGCTGCCCAGATCATCTCGATGGCATCATGC
>JAVRKN010000168.1:0-3277 GCA_031962405.1 Athalassotoga sp.
ATGCCCTTGAGATGGCCTTTGCAGCGCTTTGAGTGGACCTATTCCCTGTACAATTTGGTATAATTCTAAAGAACTTAAATTTCTTGAAAGGAGATTATCGAAATGGCACTTAATCCTTTGATCAATCAAGCCAAGGAAAAAATGGAGAAATCAATTGCTTCTATCAAAACGGAATTAACACACATAAGAACCGGTAGGGCTTCTCCTTCGCTTTTGGACGAGATCAGAATGGATTACTATGGAACTCCTACCCCAATTTCGCAAGTTGCATCGATAAATGTCTCCGAAGCAAGAACCCTTGTTGTAAAGCCATGGGACAGAACACTTTTGCCCCAAATAGAAAAGGCGATTTTAGCCTCAAATCTCGGCATAACGCCGATCAACGATGGAACGGTCATAAGGCTCAATTTTCCATCTCCAACAACGGAACAGAGAAAAAATCTTGTCAAAAAATCAAAAGAGATAGTTGAAAACGGAAAGGTTGCGGTCAGGAACATAAGAAGAGAGATCTTAAAAACCGTAAAGGATGAAAAAGAAGATGGAAAGATCACCGAAGACGAAGAAAAATCTCTTGAAGAGGAACTTCAAAAGATAACGGATGAATACGTTAAAAAACTCGATGCCATTTTTGCCGAGAAAGAAAAGGAGATAATGGAATTTTGAAACCATCTCATGTGGCCATCATAATGGATGGAAACGGAAGATGGGCTCTCAAAAGAAATTTGCCGCGATACGATGGTCACTGGAAGGGCGCGGAAACGGCTGAAAAAACAATTGAGTGGTGCAATGATAGGGGGATAAAGTATCTTACTCTTTTTTCCTTTTCAACTGAAAACTGGAAAAGGCCACAACCTGAGATCAACATGATATTTCACATCCTTGCCAAGTATTTAAGCGATAGGTTGAACAAAGTGATCGAAAAAAATGCCCGTCTTCATTTTATAGGAGAACTTAATGCTTTGAATCCTGAGACTCGCCTTATATGTTTGGATTCTGAGGAAAAGACTTCCAATTGCACGGGCATGGTTATAAATCTTGCCGTCAATTACAGCGGGAGAAGTGAGATTCTAAAAGCCGCTCGCGAGTGGGACGGTGAGGATGATTTTGAATCACACCTTTACACCGCAGGCCAGCCAGATCCTGATCTTTTAATAAGAACTGGAGGAGAAAAAAGGATAAGCAATTTCATGCTTTGGCAGATGGCTTACACAGAACTTTATTTCACAGATGTCTTGTGGCCAGATTTTTCTGAGAATGATTTAGAGATTGCACTTCAAGATTTTGAAAAGCGTGAAAGAAGATTCGGGGGAATTAAATGAAAAAAGAAACAAAGATACGAATCATAACATCTGCAGTTGCGATACCATTGGGAATTCTATGCTTCTTTAATTTCTGGAGCACCGTTGCGCTTTCAGCAATAGCAGTTGGTCTTGCGGGATACAATTACATTGAAATAACACTTAGCGGTTCGAGAAAAATTCACAGGTATTTTTACATAATAGCCATACCAGCACTCAACATAGTTTTTGGATTTCTTGTCAACATGCCGGCCATGATCGTCTTATCTTATTCCCTTGTCATGAGCGTGGGCTTTTTCCTTGCCATCGCTTTTAACGATCCAAACGAAATGATAGAAAGAAACATAGTTTACGGTTCGTTGGGACTTTGGTATCTTTCTTTTAACCTTGCCTTTTTCATTCTCATCTACGCGCAGTTCGATGCTGTGTACTCTTTGAGTGCGCTGGGATCGGCCTTCGTCTTTGATTCTGCCGCTTACTTCGTTGGTTCAAAATGGGGAAAGCACAAATTCATAAAAAGAATAAGCGCTGGAAAATCAATTGAAGGCGTTATCGGAGGCTTTGTCTTTCTGATAATTTTCTTTTTAATTTACGATTCTGTCCTTTATCCATTTTTTGGATACCGCCATTTCAGTTGGGTGGCGATAATAGTGCTTTCGTTGGTTTTCTCATTTTTCGATACCGTCGGAGACATAACCCAATCTGTTTTCAAGAGAAACCGTCAACTGAAAAATGCCGGCAGAATACTTCCAGGTCATGGTGGATTTTGGGACAGGATAGACGGCCTTTTGATCTCAGTTCCAATGTACTACATAACCTTCGTTATTTTGAATTACTTTCATTTACTTAAAGCATGATAAAAAAATATTCTTACTTCGCTTTTTTCACATTCGGATTTTTTGCCATGATTCTTCCAAGTGCACTTCCCCTTGCCATGAAAGAATTCAGAATGGATTATTCCCAAAGTGGTTATGCCATGATGATAGGAACGGCGGGTTACATATTTGGTTCTTTGATATGCGCTGTTTTTGCTCATAGGATGGGGCTTAAAAGGATCGCAACTTTAGGTGCACTTTTTTCAGCCATTGGGTTGACTTACTTCTTTTTTGTCAAAGACTTTGTCAATCTTTCTCTTGCAAATTTTCTTGCCAACATAGGAATGGGGTTCATAGAAATAGGAGTGGGTGCCTTAATAGGATCTCTGGAGGAGGAAAATGTTTCTGGTACGCTAAACAGGGTCAACGCACTCTTTGCATTTGGTGCTCTTATGAGTCCTTTTGCAATCTCATTTATCGTTAAATACAAGATGAACTGGCAAATCGCATATCTCATAGGCGCATTTTTTGCCGTTCTATCCTTGATGATCTCTTTGAAGATAAAAGAAGTCAAAGACGAAAAAGAAACAGATGGATTGAGAATTAAAAATGCCTTCAACGCCTTTTTCGTGCTTATATACATCATGATAGGCATATACGTTGGATACGAAGCCACGTATTCATCGTGGATTACGACCTTTTTGACAAACTTTAGGCACATCGATGTGGCCATAGCCGCCCTCTCTTCTTCCGCTTTTTGGATAGGCATGTTCTTTGGAAGGCTTTTTGCAAGTTACGTAAAGGTAAAAGCCACAGTATGGCTCATCTTCATTGTTGCTTCTTCTTTGATCTCCGTTGTTTTTTCTATAGCATTTGCAAATTACTACGTCGCGATGGCCTTTGTGCTTTTGAGCGGACTATTTTTTGCAAGCACCTATCCAACGATTCAACTGATGCTGATAGAGAGATCCGGTGGAAACATAGGAAATTTAATGGGTGTATTTGTCTTTTTCGTTGGCATGGGAGCAACCCTTGCTCAATGGATGGTAAGCGCCGCTTCGAATTTGTGGGGCATTTTGGTGGGATTCAGTTTAGTACCGATCATGATAATTTCTGAATTGATGCTTTCTTTGAATATGAAATCGAGAGAGAAAAGTGGCACGT
>JAVRKN010000169.1:0-3275 GCA_031962405.1 Athalassotoga sp.
AAATTTTGCCCTCCAAGATCGCAAAATTTAGGGGGGTAAGACAGGGTCAGGTATGATCATACCAGGGCAGGTCCAAAAATAAAAATGTGGTGATTTTCGATCAAAATGCTGGAAGTGCTTGCCACATAAGGGATTGCGTGATCTGGATTTTGTGGGGTGACATACAAAAATTTACAATCATTTTACCAAGATTTATTCAAAAATTATTCCCTCAGGATCTCAAATTTAACAAAAGCCCCGAATTTAATCGTAAAAACATGCTTTATTCACACAACATACATACAGATTGAATCTTCCAAAATTTTCAATTTTGGGAAAATGGATATCATTTAGGCATGTCTATGATGACCGCTTTGATCAAAGGATCCGGTATCGTGTAGATTTTCGATTCTTTGTACTCTTGCTCAAGAAAGCCCTGCTTGACAAGGGATGAAAGGCCGTTGCTGAGGGTTTGATCCGTGATTTTAACGTAATTAGAAGATATGTATGCTTTTATCTTTGAGAAATGATCGAAGCCAAGCGAGATTGCCTTTAAGATGTAAATGTAATTTTCAGACCTCTGCTTTAATTCTTCTATTTCTTTTTTGACAAGCGCCTGTCCCATGATTTTTGTTTCTTCAAGTGCCGTTGATATGTCTCTCTTTGAATACACTATGAATCCATACATCGCCAAATAACCGACTATGCCATCAAGTAAATTAACGGCTTTTTCGATCTCCGCTTTGCTGATTTCAAAATTTATTTGGGCAAAACCTTTTGAGAGGAAATCAATGGATTTTTCCCTTGAAAATCTTTCAAGGCTTATTTCATCTATATACCTTCCAAAAAGAGGCGCTTGAGGATCTTCAGAGTTCAAAAAATCATGGAGCAATCCTATCTCAGATCCAGTCAAGATAACCGTGATATTCGTGAGATGATCGTAGATGTAGGCCAAAAGATTGAGGATGTCTTTCCCGCCTTTTCCGTAAAATCGAAGATTTTGCACTTCATCCAGGGCTATGATGAATCTCTTACCACTTTTTTCAAGGCCCGTGTTTATGCCGTCTAAAAAGGTGAAAAGATCCATCTTTTCCCTTTTATTCAAATCAATTTCAACGCCACTTATCGTGATCTTCGAGATCATTTCAAGTAAACTTTTTATTTTTTCTTTTTTTATTGACTCTCTGATTCCATTCACAAAAGATCGATCAAAATCTTCTTTTGATATTCGATCACCTCGCACAAAGCGGCGGCAATCTATAAAGACGTTGAGAAATTGATCTGAAACTTCTTCCAAAAACACTTGAAGCAAAGATGTCTTGCCAATTCTTCTCAACCCATAAAGCGAAATTATTCTTCCATTCTTGACAGAATCTCTTAATTTTTGAAGTTCTTCTTCGCGATCGTACAAATTTTCTCTCGATCTTTTTGGTTCGATTGAAAAGTACAAGTCTTTCCCCCCTTGAGTAACTCAATGGGGGTTGAGTAACTCAACCCATGTCGATTATACCACTTTCGATTGTTGATCATTTTTGCCATTGTAGAGAATTTCATTTGCACCAATTCACCCTCGAGAGCGATGATTTTTGGATGTGGTATAATTTTGTGAATGTTTAGAATGGAAGTGAAATGTGAAGTCAGGATTTGTGTGTGTCGCTGGTGCGCCAAGCGTTGGCAAATCGACGCTGGTGAACGCTTTTGTGGGAGAAAAGGTTTCGATAGTTTCTGAAAAGCCTGGCACAACCCGAAACAGGATAAATGCAATTTTAACTTTGGAGGAGGCGCAAGTTGTATTTGTGGATACGCCGGGCATTCATAAGCCTCTTCACAAGATTGGAAAGTATCTCTTCAAGATAGCGGTATCGGCGCTTGAGGGGAATGATCTCGTGCTCTTCATCGTGTCTGCGACAAGGATTGGTAGTGCAGACAGGACTGTCGCACAAAAAATTAAGGAGTTAAAAACGCCGGTTATAGGCGTTGTGAACAAAATAGACGTGGCAAATGAGTCTTATTTAAAAGAGGCGAGATCGATTTTTAACGATTTAAATGTAAGAGATGTTTTTGAAATCTCTGCCCTTCAAAACAAAGGCACAAATAATCTGCTGAAAAGCATCATCTCCCTGCTTCCAGAAGGTCCGAAGTACTATCCAGATGATATCATAACAGATAGACCGACAGTCTTCATGGTTTCGGAGATAATAAGGGAAAAGATTTTTGAGTTGACTCACGAGGAAATACCTTATTCGAGTGCCGTTGAGATCGATCAGATCGAAGAGAATGAAGAGATCACAAAAATATACGCCACCATCTTTGTGGAAAAGGACTCTCAAAGGGGGATTGTGCTTGGCAAGGGTGGTAAAATGATAAAACAAATTGGCATCCTTGCAAGAAAAGACATAGAGTATTTGCTTGATAGCCATGTTTTTCTCTCTTTGCACGTTAAGGTAAAGACAAATTGGACAGAAGACGATAAGATCCTCGGCAGAATGTTCAAGGAGGAATTGAATTGATAGATCTTAACTGTGATGCTGGAGAGGGTTTTGGAATTTACAACTTCGGTGCAGATGAATTGATCTTCAAATACGTTACCTCTGTGAACATTGCCTGCGGTTTTCACGCCGGCGATCCAAACACCATCAAAAGCACAGTTGATCTTGCCGTAAAACACAATCTCTCGATAGGTGCGCATCCCGCTTTTCCAGACCTTTTAGGCTTTGGAAGAAGAGAGATGAATTTGTCCTACGATGAGATAAAAAATTACGTAATTTACCAATTGGGCGCTTTGAACGCTTTCGTCAAGATTTCAAATGGCCACATGACTCACGTTAAGCCTCACGGCGCTTTGTACAACATGGCCTTCAAAGATGCCAAGGTTGCCCGTGCAATTGTCGATGCCGTGGATGACTTCGATTCAAATCTCATCATCGTTGGTCTTCCAAAATCGGCGCTCGTCATTTACGCACTTGATCGTGGTTTTAAAGTTGCGTTCGAAGGTTTTGCCGACAGGGCGTACAACGATGATGGAACTCTCCTGCCAAGAAATTTAAAGGGCGCGGTTATAGACGACGCAGATGAAATCGCTCAAAGGGCCGTGCGCATGGTTAAAATGGGAATGATCGAAAGCATAAACGGAAAAGAGATCGATGTCAAAATAGACACGCTTTGCGTGCATTCAGACACTCCTAACGCCCCCATCATTGCCAGAAAGATAAGAGAGGCATTTGCCAACGCTGGCGTAGAGGTAATGGGTCTTGGTAATTGAAAGACTTGGCGATAGTGCTCTGATCTTGAAATTT
>JAVRKN010000170.1:0-3222 GCA_031962405.1 Athalassotoga sp.
TTGTAGGATGGGTTATCACTCCGTTTTTGACAGCATTGTTGGCTATAATGATTTACGAAATTTTAAGAGTACTCTGATTTCAATTTGAAGGAGATTTAGCATAGTGTTTTACCATTCATTATCGTTTCACCATTGGTGAAAAAAATGTTATACTATTGGTGACTCACCATTGGTGAAAGGAAGAGCCTTTATGAATCCATTTTACGTTGGACGAGAATTCAAAAAAGATGCTTTTATAGACAGAGAAGAAGAAACGAAAGAAGTTCTAAAGATCATAAAATCTTCAAACAACGTTGTCTTGTACGCGCCAAGAAGATTTGGCAAAACTTGGTTTGCCAAAAATTTAGAAGAAGTTTTAAAAGCGGAAAAAATAAATTCGATGTGGATCGATATGTTCTCGACTGTAACGATCAAACAATTCATAGCGAGATTTAATCAAGAAGCCTCCTCAACTTTGAAGATGAATTTACTTGATTACATAAAAAAATATCTCTCAGATCACATCTCAAGTTTTTCGATCAACATTGCTGGCACCAATCTTGAATTTAAACCGTCATCTGAAGAAGAGATCTGGGAAGTACTTTTCAAGACTTTTACCGTTATTCAATCAAAATCGAACAAGAAAATCGTGATTTTTATAGACGAAGTGCAGGAAATGATCAAGATGGGAGAAAAATTCGAGGGGATTTTGAGAACGGCCATTCAACATCAATCAGATGTAAATTACGTGTTTTTGGGTTCAAGAAAATCCATCGTTGAAGAAATTTTCTTTCAAAAAACACATCCCCTTTTCAAAAGCGCCATAAAGTACGATCTTTCAAAGTATCTTCCCGAAGTCGAGACAAGAAATTTCATAATCAAGTCTTTTGAAAAAACAAATAAAAAAATTTCACCATCGGCCGTTGATTCGATAGTCACTTTTTCAAAACTTCATCCGTTTTATGTTCAACTTATATCCTCTCAGGTATGGGATTACAAGGACAAAATAGAAAGCAAGGACGTTGAATGGTGTGTTTCAAATCTTATTTCCCAAAATGAATACTTTTTTCAAAATTTAATCGAGAATATCAATTCAAAATATGCATTGCCTATTCTCAAGATGATCTCCTCTGGTGAATTCTCATACTCTGCCGATAATCTCATAAAATGGGAGATAAGATCTCCCGCATCGATCGCCAAAGTCGTCAAAAACTTGGAAGAAAAGGAAATAATCATCAAAGTAAATGGTAAATATTTCATAGAAGATCCACTTTTCGAAGAATTCATAAAAAAGATCTAATCGCAGATTTGCTTTATTTTTATAATTTTGGTGCTATCATAATAAGTGTATACTGATTCAACTTTAAAAGTCGAATGTTCATTCACATCTTGCCGCTCCAGCATGTGCCCCGTCGGAATCTGTACTCGCTACGCTGCGAAGGATTCCTCTGGGGCATCATGCTCTCCGCTAAGATTAGGAATTTAAAGTTGGTTTAGTGTAATTTGAACGCACTGGAGGTGGAAAAATGCCATACATATCTATTGAGGCTGGAAAAATGTCCAAAGAGCAAAAAGAAGCCCTCATTTCTCAGTTTACGAGGACGGCAAGCGAGATTTTGAAAATTCCAGAGTCTGCTTTTATGGTCATGATCAAGGAAAATGATCCAGACAACATAGGAACTGGAGGCAAGATGCTCAGTTCCGTTATGAAAGAGAGGAAGTGATTGTCATTCAAAAGATCAACGGTGTTGAAGTTTACGAAAATTTCAAAGAGATTGTGGATCCAAAGCATACGTGCCTTGTCGTGTGGGATGTCCAAAATGCACTTGTGGAAAGGATATTCAATAAAAACGAGTTTATTCAGCATCTTAAAGCATTAGTTGAAAAGGCAAGAAACAAGATGCCCATCTTTTACACAAAGATAACGCCTTTAAAAAACGAGTTTCAATCTTCTTGGTCTTATTACACAACGATGAAAAATTACGGCGTAAGTGCATCGGAAGTTGCTAAAATGCCGCATTTCATGTCCAAACCTGGCTCAAGGGATATATATTCCGAAATTGAACCAAAAGATACGGATGTAGTTATCGAAAAATCAACCGCAAACATCTTTTTGGGAACAAACTTTGAACAAATGCTTAGAAACAGAAATATAACCACGATAATTTTCACGGGAATCTCGACAGAGATCGGCATAGAATCTTCCGCAAGAGATGCTTCAAACAGAGGATTTTACACGGTAATAGCCTCAGATTGTGTTTCTTCGTCGAGTAGGGAAATGCACGAATGTGCGCTTAAAGTGCTTGAAAAGATGGTCATAGTAAGCACATCAAATGAAATAATGAGTGCTTTTGGCAATTAGAAGTATTCGGATTCCCCTGGGGCATCATGCTCTCCGCTGGAAGATTCGAAATTAAAAAAAACTTTAGTTATTGGAGGATCTAGAAAGTGCCAGAAATTTTAACGGAAATAAAAGACAAGATTGGTTTTGTGATCCTAAACAGGCCGGATCAATTGAATACCTTCAATGTATCATTTGCAAGGCAACTTAACGATAGCCTTATCCAAATGGATGCAAACGATGAAGTCAGAGTCGTTGTGATCAAGGCAAATGGGAAACACTTTTCCACAGGCATTGACTTAAAATCATTTGGCGGGAAAACGCACGAGGAGTACCGTCAAATTGTAAGCATAATGGATGAACATAACAACACGATAGCAAGAATGAAAAAGCCGGTTATCGCACAAGTGAAAGGATATGCACTGGCGAATGGAGCCGGTCTTGTTTTTGCATGCGATATGGCTGTCGCTGCTGAAAGCGCAAAATTCGGGACAACGGCCATAAATGTTGGCTTGATATGTCTGGGACCGGCTGTACCTTTAAGCAGGTTAGTCGGAAGAAAAAAAGTTCTGGAAATGGTCTTGACTGGAGAGATTATAAGTGCGCAGGAGGCTTGCCAATTGGGTCTTGTGAACAAAGTTGTACCCGATGATGATCTTGAAAAAGAGACTATGAACCTTGCAAATAATTTGGCATCAAAAAGCCCTCTTGCGCTTCAAATTGGAAAATTGGGAATATACAAAATGCAAGATATTCCATATCATCAGTCAAACGATTACATGGGAGAATTATTTGCAAGTTTAGCATCAACTGAAGATGCCCAAGAAGGTATAAAGGCTTTTTTGGAAAAACGTGCTCCAAATTTTAAGGGACGTTGATTTAAACAATATTTCCGATTTTAC
>JAVRKN010000171.1:0-3217 GCA_031962405.1 Athalassotoga sp.
CGGCTGGCCTTCTGCAGAAAATCCTTACGCTGGCGCTGGAAACATAGATTGGGCAGATGCGCTTGCGATAGTTTTGAACGTTCATTTAAAGTAAAGAAAAATGGGGGAGAGGAGATGATCCTCTCCTCGTATTTTTATGAAAGGAGAACATAATATGAAAAAATTCGTTATTCTACTGTTTTTAGTTTCAACGCTTTTGCTTAGTGTGGCTGTTTTTGCTGACACAGTTCAACTTCCGGCATATAACGGTCCGGCTGTAACTCTTACATTCTGGTCATGGGTACCAGGTTTGGATCATGCCATAGCCTTATTTGAAAAGGCATATCCAAACATAAAAATTAACTGGACAAATGTTGGTACTGGACAAGCAGAATACAACAAATTATTGACGGCTCTTACAGCAGGATCAGGTGCTCCAGATGTCGTTCAAATCGAGTATCAAATGCTCCCAACATTTATTTCTTACGGTGGACTCGTAGATCTTTCAAAATACGGGGCAAACAATTACAAATCGCTTTTTGTTCCATGGACATGGAATCAGGTTTCTCAGGGAAATGCCGTATATGCCATTCCTCAAGATACAGGTCCATATTCTTTTGCTTACAACAAAGCAATCTTTGATAAATACGGATTAACGGTTCCAAAAACGTGGGATGAATACGCAGCTGATGCCCAAAAACTTTATGAGGCTTCTAATGGCAAGGTTGTTTTAGGAAATTTTGATGCGGCTGGGACAGGCAATATATCCTGGTTGATAGGCTTGGTATGGGCTGCTGGCGGTCACTGGTGGGAAATCAATGGAAACACGTGGACGCAAACTATAAATAGTCCTACAACTTTAAAAGTGGTTAATTTCTGGGGAAATCTTGTGAATAAAGGTTATATATCTACCATTGCTCCATGGACAACGGATTGGTACAACGCAATGTCAGAAGGCAAAGTGGCGAGCATAATGTCTCCAGCATGGATGCCAGCGCTTCTGCAAGGGAATTTAAGTAAAGAAAATGCAGGGCAATGGAGAATTGCTCCTCTACCGCAGTGGCCAAACATGCCCTTTACAAGTGGCAACTGGGGAGGATCAACTGATGCGGTAACCATTCAGTCAAAATATCCTGAAGCCGCTTTCATATTTGCACTTTGGCTTAACACGAATGAAGAGGCTTGTGTGCTTGATAACCAGTATGGTGGTCTTTTCCCAGCATCTTACGCAGGTCTTGAAGCTCCTGCTCTTCACGATACGACAACTGCAATAGATCAGTTCTTTGGCGGACAAGATGTGAATCAATTCTCTTTTGATGCATCAAAAGCCGTTAACACGAACTTCGCATGGGCACCATGGTTGAATTACATTTACACAGAATCATCTAAAGATATTAACGACGCCATAAGTGGAAAGATTGGTTGGGCACAGGCATTTGATCAACTTCAAAATGCTTCTTTGAACTACGCTCGAAGCCAAGGCTTTAACGTAAAGTAAAAATAATTTGGAAAGGAGAATGTCATGAAAATGAAGATGAGATCTGGAAAGTACATGCCCTTTGTGTTTCTTTCTCCTTTCCTGATCTTATTTGTGTTATTCTACATATCACCGCTAATTTATGGTTTTTATTTAAGCCTTTTTCACAAATACGGTCTAAGGCCGCCAACATTCGTAGGAATGGAAAACTATATCAAAGCTTTTACAGATAACGGGTTTCTTTCCTCTATTTTAACGATGGGCGAATTCTTTCTCATACAAGGATCTATAATGATAGGGCTGGCACTTTTGTTTGCCCTTTACATAGATAATGAAAAAAATCATTTCAGAGGCTTTTTCAAATTAGTATATTACATACCGTTTGCGATCCCTACTGTTATAAGTGGCATATTATGGGGATTCATGTATTCCAAATCTCTGAGTCCGTTTCAGTCAATATTTGGACTTTTGGGCTTGCATCCAAATTTTCTCTCAAGCGAGGCTTTATTCTGGTCTATAATGAATATAGTAACGTGGGAATGGGTGGGCTACAACATGATAATTCTTTATTCCGGATTGCAATCCATTCCGAGAGAACTTTACGAATCTGCAAGAATAGATGGTGCAAGAAATTTTGACATAATAAGGTATATAAAGTTACCGTTGATAGTTCCATCATTGATATTGGCAATTGTATTTACAGTCATAGGAACATTTCAAATTTTCAATGAACCATATGTACTTCAAAGCATGACATACGTTTCAACGCATTTCACTCCAAATCTTTACATATACACAACGGCTTTCAGTTACGGAAATTTCAACTTTGCAGCAGCCATGGCAATTGTGCTTGCGCTTGTCACTTTTGCTGTTTCTATGATTTTCATGCGCTTTGCCGGCTTTAAGGAGGAATAGAAAATGGACACGAAAAAAAACCTTTATTCACCGTCAACTGTGATAATACTGGCTTTGATGTTTGTGGCAAGCGTCTATTTTCTCTTACCGTTCTTTTGGTTAATTATAGCTTCTACCAAAAGCGATTCACAGCTTTTCAGTACGAATCCATTATGGTTTACCTCTCCATTTAATTTTTTTAGCAACATTCGAATCGTTTCTTCTTATGATCATGCAATTCTTTGGAGATGGTTTTTGAACTCGATAATATACGCTGGAAGCGTGAGCGTAGGAGCGACGTTGATATCGGCAATGGCAGGCTTTGCGTTTTCAAAGTACAATTTCAAAGGTAAAAATATCATTTTTTACATCATACTCGGTACGATAATGGTTCCTTCAACGGCTCTTGTTTTGCCAATTTATCTCCTCATGCATGCGTTAAACCTTATAAATACTTACTGGGCTGTAATTTTGCCATCTTTGATAAATCCATTTACGGTTTATCTGATGAGGATTTTTTGGATGAAAGAATTTCCAAATGAACTTATAGATGCTGCTCACGTTGATGGTGCATCCGATTTTGCAATATTTTTTAGGATAGGTTTGCCCCTTGTAAGGGGTGGCCTTGCAACTGTTGCACTTTTCAGCTTTGTCGGCACATGGAATAATTTTTTCTTGCCACTTGTTGTTATAAGCAAATCGAATCTTTATCCCTTAACGCTTGGTTTGCAAGTGTGGACTTCCATAACTACTACAAGCGTTGGCAGAGGTGCTCCACCCTACGGTGCCATAATCATGGGGATTTTGATTTCGATAGTTCCACTCATACTTGCCTTTATATTCTTAAGAAGATACTGGCAATCCGGC
>JAVRKN010000172.1:0-3199 GCA_031962405.1 Athalassotoga sp.
TAGTATATTTTAAAAATAACAAACGAATATTAGAAAATAATTTCGTGAGTGCTAAAAGAATTCACTTAAAAGAATCTCTTGTGTTAAATTACACAAAAGATAAAAATAAAGTTAACTAACGTTGGGATAATTTGATTTAAAATTCAAGTGGTATAATTGAACAACGCAAACTTCGAGGGATTGCATGAAAATTATAAGATCGAAAAGAAGCACGCTCTCTCTTCAAATAACAGAAGATTCTGAACTGGTAATTAGAGCCCCTTACAAAATGAGTAAAAAAGCAATATACCGTGTGATCGTCAAATATAAAGACTGGATCGAAAAAAAGCAAAAAGAGATGGCAAAAAGATCAAAGAGGCTTGAACATAAATTCACGGATAAAGAAGAATTCTTTTACCTTGGGAACCGTTACGAATTACAAATTGTAAAGGATCAAAAGGTTCCATTGATTTTTGATGATGGCTTTTTTCTTTCCGAACGTCATTTGAACGATGCGAAAGAAATTCTATTAGAATGGTACAAAGTCAAATCTTATGAAATCATCTTTGATCGAGTAACCTTTTATGCTTCAAAATATGGTTTTAAATACGAAAAATTCAGAATAACAAATGCCCAAAAAAGGTGGGGTTCTTGCTCGTCAAATGGAAATTTGAACTTTTCGTGGAAACTTGTCATGGCACCATTAGATATTATAGATTACGTTGTGATTCACGAACTTGTTCATCTTATTGAAAGGAATCATTCCAAATTATTTTGGGAAAAGGTAAGAATGATCTGTCCTAAATATGAAAAGTATCACGATTGGTTGAAAGAAAATGGATATCTTTTTAATTTATAAAGAGAGTTTTGAAAGGGATGAGTCTTTTGAAAAAATATCTTTTTGTTTTGATTCTGATTTTGCCCGTGATATCTTTGGGCATGAATATAACTTCAAGCAAAATAACTTTAAAATCGGCCGTTGAGATCGCAAAAACTTACTTCGATGTGCCAGCGAGTTTCACGAATTTTTCTTTCAATTACAATACATACGACGATCACCAGGATTGGAATCTAAGTTGGTCTATACCACAAATAGATGGCGAAAGTGGAAGTATAAATGTCACGATTAACGCATCGACAGGTGAGATAGAGAGTATGAATTACTGGAGTCAATCCAAAGATCAGCCTAAATACCTCATTCCAAAAATCTCAAGAAACGAAGCGAGAAAGATAGCAGAGAATTTTTTAAACAAAATAGACGGTGACAAAATCGCAGATCTCATCCATTTGAAAAACTCCGATCAAATTGTTTCATTATCGCTTCCTCAGTCATACGTGTTTGAATGGGAAAGAATTGTCAATGGTATACCATTTCCAAGTGATGGAATAAAGATTTCCGTCGATGCCCAAAATGGGAGGATAACAAATTATCAGATAAACTGGACAAATGCAAAATTTCCAAGTCCTTCAGATGTTCTCGATTTACAACAGGCTAAATCGGCATTTTTGTCAGACGATTTGTTAACGCTCGAATATTACCCGCTACAGTCCACTGCCGATTCAACTGCGATTCTTGTTTATGATCTTTCCCAAAAGACAAACGGTGCAATAGATGCCATTACTGGAAAACCATTAGAGGTTAAGAATGATGAATGGTTAAACTGGGGTTACTTTTCGAATGTTGTCAATGGTGTAAAAGCGATTGATTCAGGCAATCAAATCCAATTGGAAGAAAATTACAAATTCATAAGCGAAGAGATGGCGATAGACAATTTAAAACGTGTGATCAAAATTCAGCCAAATCTTGAATTGACAAGTGCAAATCTTTCTTACAATCCAAATGATTCAAGGATAGTATGGAATCTTTATTGGTGGAATCAGAATGACGCAAAATCAACCCTAAGTGGCACTGTGACATCCATATTTGCAGGAATAGACGCCATAAATGGATCTGTCGATCACCTTTACGTGAATTACCAAAATCCAAGTCCAAAATCTACTATAACGGAAAATGAAGCCCAAAATATAGCGCAGGATTTTCTCAAGAAAGTCCAACCAAAGTATTTCACGCAAAGTAAATGGAATCCTCAAGCAGGATATACCCCACAAGGAGCGTATAATTTCGTCTACGATAGAATTGTCAATGGTATACCGTTTCCAGCAAATAGCATGGAAATAACGGTGAGTGATTTTGGAATGGTGACAAGTTACACTTCAAAGTGGTCAGATGTGTCTTTCGAAAGTACAGATGACATTATACCGCTAAATGCGGCAAAGATGATCTTTTTAGATTACAGGCCTTTAGTCCTTAATTACGTAAAGATAGAGGATAATTCAACATCGACGATAAAACTCGTTTATTTGCCTGAGATAAGAAATCCATTGGTATCAAACTTTTTGAACGCAAAAACTGGAGAACCCATGAATTGGAATGGAAAGCCTCTCGATCAAGTCAAGGCTTACCATTTCTCAGATATAAGTTCAACTGAATATGCAACTTCAATTTCCTACCTGGGCCAGGCTGGTCTTTTTGGAGAATACGGAAACCTTTTCATGCCGTATGGAAAGATAACAGTCTTAGATTTTATAAAAAATCTTCTCGGCTTACGAAATGGTTCATATTATGCTGATTCACTTTCGCCCCAACAAATAATGAACATAGCAAAATACGATGATCTTGTGCCATTGACGGTAAAGCCAGAAGATTTACTTGATAAAGCAACGCTTTCTGAGATAATGATGAGATTTTTAGGGCTTAAAGTGATCGCAAAAGTTTACGGTTATCAAGCACTTGCTGAAAAACTTGGCATAGTATCGACTTCTTCATCAAGTGTAACGCGTCTTGAAGCGGCAATTTCCATTATAAAGGCCATTGAACTTTACTAAATCACCAATTTTAGAAAAACTTTGACTGATTCAATTAGGGGGTAAAGATGTCGAAATTGAATTACAGAAAAACTTTTTTGTTAGGTCTTGGCTTCATGGTTGTATCAATGGTATGGGCCGGATACAACGCTTACATGCCGATCTTTTTGGGCAAGTACACTAACAGCAACACACTTATAGGGTTTGTAATGGTATGGGACAACATAGCCAATATAATCTTACTTCCCATAATAGGAGCGGCAAGTGACAATACTCGAACAAAAATAGGCCGTCGCATGCCTTACATCCTTATAGGTATGCCGCTTGCCGGCATTGCCTATGCACTTTTGCCTCT
>JAVRKN010000173.1:0-3194 GCA_031962405.1 Athalassotoga sp.
TTAGAGATTAGGGATTAGACATTAGGGATTAGTGAGAAGCAAAGATTTATCATAAAATACCCTGAGGAGGGATAACATGCAAGGTTATTACAGATTTCCAAATATCCATGATGAGAAGTTGATCTTTATCTGTGAGGATGATATCTGGCTTACAGATACTAACGGAGAGATGCCAAGACGCCTTACGTCTAATCTTGGTGAAGTCACAACACCTTACTTTTCACCAGATGGCAAATGGATAGCATTCGTTGGACGCGAAGAGGGGAATCCTGAAGTCTATTTGATGCCATCAAATGGTGGAAAAGAAAAAAGACTTACGTATTTGGGAAGTACGACGTGCGCTGTTGCCGGCTGGCATGACGATAAAATAATTTTTGCGACGAATTACGCTCAACCATTTAAAAGGATAACAGAATTGTGGGAAGTAGACATAGAAGGGAAAAACCTTAGGAAACTTCCTTACGGATACGCGAGAAATGTGAGTTTTGGAAGAAATGGCGTTGTCATTGGAAGAAATACGGCCGATCCTGCAACATGGAAAAGATACAAAGGCGGTCGGGCAGGCGAGGTGTTGATAAGTTTAGATGGAAAAAATTTCAAGAAATTGATAGATCTCAATGGAAATCTTGCAAGCCCAATGTGGATAGAAGACAGAATATATTTCATATCAGACCATGAAAAGATTGGAAACATATACTCGTGCCTTCCCGATGGAAGCGATTTGAGAAAGCACACGAATCATCTTGATTTTTACGCAAGAAATGCCTCAACAGATGGCAAACGCATCGTTTACCATTCCGGCGGAAACATATACCTTCTGGACGTAAAAAAAGACAGTGTTTTACAAGTTCCAATAGAGTATAACGGTCTCCGCCTTCAAACAAATCGAAAATTCATCGATAGTTCAAAATATCTTGAAGATTACTCTCTTTCCTTTGATGCCAAGTATTTCGTGATAAATTCGAGAGGCAAATCTTGCGTTTTTGACAATGCCGATGGTCCCGTGATATATCATGGAAGGGATGGCGTAAGATACAGATTAAGCAGATGGCTAAAGGATGGAAGAATACTCTATGCAAGTGACGATGATGGAGAAGATCATCTTGAAATGATAGATCTTAACAATCCTCAGAATGTGGAAAAGATAAAGATAGAGGTTGGTAGACCCGTTGAGATCAAAGTCTCCCCAAAATCAAATGAAGTCGTTTTATCAAATCACAAAAACGAGATTATTTGGGTAGATCTTGAAAGCCTAAAGTACAAACTCATAGACAGAAATCCTTATTTTTTAATAGAAGGATTTAACTGGTCTAAGGATGGCAGATGGGTAGCTTACGCTTGCAACGTAAGTAGAACACAATCTGTGATCAAGATATATGACACAAAAACGCAAGAAATTCACGAAATTACAAAGCCAATTTTAAAAGACATGATGCCAGTCTTCGATCCGTTGGGAAGATATCTGTACATACTTTCATTGCGAATATTCAATCCCGTGTATGACAAAATGAAATTCGATCTTGGATTCCCCAAGGGGATGAAGCCATACCTCATAACGTTGAGAAAAGATCTTCCATCTCCATTCATTTCCAAACCAAAGGAATTCAAAGAAGAGAAAAAAACAGAAGAGGAAGTAAAAGACGTTATCATAGATTTCGATGGAATAAAAGATAGAATCGTTCCCTTCCCAGTGGAAGAGGGTATATACACGGGCCTTGAAGCAACTAAGAAAAGAATTTTTTACACGACAGTTCAGCCAGAAGGCGCAATAGTCGATGACATCTTCAGCTTAGAGTTACCGGCCAACGCAACTTTGAAATATTTCGATCTTGATTCTCTCGAAGAAAAAATATTCTTAGAGGGCGTATCAAATTTCAAAGTCTCACAAGATGGATCGGCCATAGCGGTCAGAATCAAAAATAATCTTAGACTTTTGTCAACTTCTTCGGAGATCTCAAAAGAAGAAAAGAGCGAAAAAAAGAGCGGACAGGTGAATTTATCAAGGTTAAAAATATCCATAGATCCCATTTCTGAATGGCAGCAAATGCTCAAAGAAGCATGGAGACTTCAAAGAGATTATTTCTGGCGTGAAGACATGTCCGGCGTTGATTGGAAGATGATTTTAGACAAATACTACCCGCTTGTGGAAAGAATTTCATCGAGAAGCGAATTTTCAGATTTGCTTTGGGAGATGCAAGGAGAACTTGGTACCTCTCACGCTTACGAGTTGGGAGGAGATTACAGACCCAGACCAAATTACAAAATGGGCTTCATTGGGGCAGATACACTTTACGATTCAAAAGAAAATGGATACAAAATATTCCACATAGTAGATGGAGATCCTTGGAGCGAATACGCACCTCCACTTAAAAGGCCTGGTGTAAACGTGAAAGAGGGAGAGATCATCGTTGCTGTGAATGGCCAAAGCGTGAACGAAGAAATTTCTCCAGAAATGCTTCTTGTGAATATGGCAAATCAAGAGGTGCAATTGACGATAAAGAGCAATGCAGGATTAAGATCAGTTCAAATAAGAGCGATCGCCGATGATACGCCGTTGAGATATAGAGAATGGGTTGAGAAGAATAGAGAATATGTTCATCGAAAGACAAATGAACGCGTGGGATATATCCACATTCCAGACATGATGGCCGTCGGATATGCTGAATTTCACAGATCTTTTCTTGCCGAACTCGATAAAGAGGGATTGATAGTGGATGTGAGATTCAACAGTGGAGGAGAGGTCTCTCAACTACTTTTGGAAAAACTTGCAAGAAAGAGGATTGGTTACGATTCCACGAGGTGGATGGGAGCGCAGCCTTATCCAACAGATTCACCTTACGGCTCTGTGGTAGCCGTTACAAATGAATACGCAGGATCAGATGGAGACATATTCAGTCATGCTTTCAAACTCATGAAAATAGGAAAACTCATCGGGAAAAGGACATGGGGCGGTGTCATAGGAATATGGCCAAGAAATTGGCTTGTGGACGGAACGATAACGACACAGCCTGAGATGTCTTTCTGGTTCAAAGATGTTGGATGGGGCGTTGAAAATTATGGCACAGATCCTGACATAGAAGTTGACATAATGCCTCAAGATATTCAGGGAGATCCGCAACTTGACAAAGCAATTGAGGAGATCTTGAAGGCAATAGAAGCAAATCCACCCCTTGAGCCTTTTATACGAAATGACG
>JAVRKN010000174.1:0-3128 GCA_031962405.1 Athalassotoga sp.
CCCAAGGAACAACATAATATCCCGTAAACATCGATATGGCTACTGGAACGGTGTACATGCTTGGAATCTGCTCAAAAGTTAAAGCAAAAAGAAATTCATTCCATGAAAATATGAAAGTCAAAAGCCCAGTTGCAACAAGTCCAGGCACTGCAAGTGGAAGCACTATTCTCCAAAAGGTGTTAAACTTGCCACTACCGTCTATGTAGGCGGCTTCTTCGAGTTCATGTGGCATATCTCTGAAGAAATTTTGCAAAGTCCAAACGGTAAGCGGTAAAGTCAAGGCTATATAAGGGATTATAAGACCTGGATATGTATTTATGAGTTTGAATGATCTTAAAATCTGGAAAAGAGCCCCAAGAATTGATACTTGCGGAAACATACTTACCATTAGTATTAAAATCATAACTCCAACTTTGCCAGCGAATTTCAAGCGGGCTATCGCATATGCTGCAATTGAACCGATCACAAGGCAGAGCAACGTAGCAGATCCTGCCACTATTGTGCTATTCAATATATTCAAGGCGAAAGGTCTTTCAGTAAAGACTTGCACATAACTTTCAAAATCAAAATGGAATGGGATCAAGGTTGGGTGAGATGAAAAGAGTTCTGCTGGCGGTCTTATCGAAGAAACAACAGCCCAATAGAATGGGAAAAGGAAATACAAAAGTACAATTATAACTCCTATGTAGAAAATAACTTTTCTTAAATTTTTATGTTTCATCTTTAACACCTTCAATCGAGACGTATTTTCATCATTCTGACGTAAAAAATCGCTAAAACACCTACGATTAAGAAGATCATAACTGACATCGCACTTCCATATCCAAAGTAAGGAGTTATAAATCCTCTTGTAAACAGAGTCCATTGATTGTAAACTGAAAGAGTTTCGGTATTTGCAGCTCCCTTTGTCATTATGTAAACTATATCAAACACGCGCATCGCGTCGAGGCTTCTGAAGATCAAAGCAATGCCTATTGTTGGCCTTATCATGGGAAAGGTGACAGACCAGAATCTTTGCCATGCATTTGCCCCGTCTATTCGCGCAGCCTCATAAAGTTCGTCTGGAATCATCTGGAGTCCTGCAAGTATAAGCAAAACCATAAACGGAGTTGTTTTCCAAACGTCAACGCTTATTATGGAAGGCATTGCGGTCGCTGGAAAGGCAAGAAAAACTATAGGTTGTTTTATTATGTGCAAAGACATAAGTATTGAATTTATGACTCCGTAATTGTCGTTATACATCCAACGCCACATTTCAGATGACACGACAGTTGGAATTGCCCACGGAACAAGTACCGCTGCCCTTACAAGACCTCTTAATTTGAATTTTTTGTTGAGCATAAGCGCAACTAAAATGCCTAAAACAGTTTCTATACCGACAGACCATGCTGTAAACCTTATGGTATTCCATAAATCATTTAGAAATCTTGGATCTTGCCAAAGAGCAACGTAATTTGACAGACCAATAAAAACTTTGTTTTGCGGAAACATTAAAGCCGACTTGAACAAACTGTTGTAAAAAGTTTGAGCCAGCGGCCAAAATGCCACTACTCCTATCACAACAATAGAAGGTATTATAAAAAGTAACGCATAAGTTGGATCACTTTTATGAAGAGGATCTGATTTCGTTTTAGACATCAAATTCTCCTTTCTCTTTAAAAAACCGTGCGGAAAAATTCCGCACGGTTAAAAATTATTGACCCAGTAATTGTTTTAACTGAGAAGTCATATTGGCAATTGCCTGATCGACCGTTTCTTGTTTCGTCAAAGCGGCATTAACGTTATCGTATATTATCTGCGAGATCTGAGAATATATTGGCGACTTTGGCCTTGGCTCTGCATTCAAGAAAACATCATAAAGAGATTTGAAAAGAGGAACAGCCTTAATGACTGCTGGATCGCTGAAAACAGATAGAACAGATGGTGCTTGACCAGCATTTATGGCTTTGTATGCTTCTTGTTGAGGAGAAGTTAAAAATTTTATCAACTTAACGGCTTCAGGAATGTGTTCGCTGTACTTGTTGATAGCAAGTTCCCATCCACCCAAAGTTGCAGAGTGATGAACTCCTGGGAAACCAGTACCTTCTGGTAAGACCTCAACTCCAACCTTGCCTCTTACTGCTGAATCAGTAGCCTGAAGCAAAGGCCAGCAATACGGCCAGTTTCTCATAAAGACTGCATCGCCATTCTGGAAAATGTGGCGTGCATCTTCTTCTTGATACGTTGTAACTCCAACTGGAGAAATCTTGTACTTGTAGATCATATCGTACATGGTCTGAAGAGCAGCCTTTACTTCTGGAGTATTAGAGACGACTTTCCCATTGTCATCAAGAATGTTGCCACCGTAAGAGTGAACAAATTCCATGAAATCACATGTTAATCCTTCGTAAGCAGCCCCTTGCCAGACAAAACCTTGGATATGTTCTCTTTGAGATATGTACTGCGCTTCTTGGATAAGTTGATCCCATGTTGTAGGAGGTTGGAATCCGTATTTTTGAAGAAGATCTGCTCTGTAATAAAGGATACCTGCATCAACAAACCATGGTATCGCGACAAGTCTGCCGTTATAAGTATCGTTGTTTATGGCTCCCTGGAAAAATTGAGATAATTCTTGATCGGTAAAATATGGTTTGAGATTAACAAGAAAGTCTGCAAATGCCGGGGGATCTATCGTATCAAGGAAAAGTATATCAGGTTCAGGCATCTGAGCACTAAGGTAAGTTACATCAAGATTGTACCTATCCGTTGTTGAATTTGGCATAGGCATCAACACGACTTTGATGCCAGGGTTTTGTTGCATGAACTCATTGATTTGTGTCTGGAGTACTTGAAGTTCCGCACCTACCGCTCCTGCAGTCATAACAATGGTAACGGTTGCAAAAGAGGAAATGACGAGTATCGTCATCAAAGCAACCGCCAAAATTAGACTTCGTTTCATAAAAACCCCTCCTTATTTGATTTAGCCCGAAGGCGTTATTCCCTCTTAAATTTAAATTACCGTAAATTTTAATTTAAGATGATTTAACTTAAGATGATTCTCCCACAATTAATCTTGTAGGCAACTTAACTACCTTTTCAAAATCCTTTTTTTCTATCTTGTTTATCAAAATCTTTGCCGCTTCCATGCC
>JAVRKN010000175.1:0-3100 GCA_031962405.1 Athalassotoga sp.
GTCTTAACCTCAAAAGGTTTGAAATCAACCTCATTAACTATTTTTCCTTCATCCTCCAATATGTTTGAAATCATGCCGCCATTTTTCAACTTCAACTTACTCCTCTTCCCGTAAGGTTCGTAAAATCTCATGACAATTCTCTTTCCATTCTCTTCTCTTTTGACGGCAGAAAGCATTACCGACTCATTGCTTTCAAACAAATCTCTTATTTCTTTTAGAAAATCATCCGTTTCTCCCTTTGAGACGATTAGAGGCGTATTCAAAAGTGTTGCGTGTTTGAGAGTCTTTTCTTTCCATGCCTTTTCAGTTGGGAAGACTGATATCGTGAACTCATGCTTTCCTTCGTCCGCGTAGAAATCCGGCATCGTGGCTCCGCGCACCAAAGATAAATCGATTGTGCTTCCTTCCACGGAACAACCATACTTGCCATCATTTATAACGCTTATTCCAAAATCATCTTCTGACAAATTCATCCATCTGTGGTATGGCACTTCAAACTTTGCCTGCTCGTAAGTGTTGTTCCTCGTTGTGCGCCTTGTTATCATGCCATAGGCTATTTCGAAGTTCGCTTCCCTTGTCAGAAGATCTGTGGGCATGTGCAATCTCAACAAATATCTTCTTGTGTGCCAATCCAAGTTGAATTTGAAATCAACAAGATCGTAGTTAGAGTACATTCTCGCAATCACTTCTATCGTCGAACCTTCGAATTTGTACGTGAATTTCAAAGAGACCATGGCACTTCCTTCATCTAAGATTTCAATCTTTTCAGGAGCAAGATATGCCTCTTTTTCGGAATCGTACGGTACATCCCATGCTTCAAATTCGGCCGGCACATCTCGCCGTGCAACAAGGCCAAATCCATCCTTGAAAAGGTATCTCTTGCGTGTTTTATCGTAGATGTTCCACCCTTTTTTGCCAACTTCGAATTTCACAAGATCATTTTCCATCGATTTATCGCTAACCTTTAGTTTCCCATTTGTCTTTCCCGGTGCCTCTTGGAATATTTTTCTTCCAAGACTGTCTATTTCTTTCCCAACAACGTACGCTTTTCCGTCTTTTCCATTTTGCACGGTACAATCACCATAAGATCCCGCTTTTATTCCATCGGCATCCCTGACGATGATTGGCAATTTTAAATTTGTCGCGTTCAAAAGTGTAAATGCCTTTTCGTTAGCCTTTGTATGATCTGAAAGTACCGCCTTTAAAACTTTGAGTACATTTTCTTTTTCATCCTCTAACATAGAGGAGAATTCTTTGTAAACCTCCCCAATTGATGATCCTGGAAGTACATCATGAAATTGTGCCCTCGCTAAGGTCATTCTAGCCTGTGTGAGTTTTTCATAAGGATATTTTCCGCCGACTAAATACTCTGCGGTGGATAAAAGTTCTGCCGTGTAGAGCAAATTTTCCATCTGGCGATTTAACCTTTTGATTATCGACTGATTCGTGTATGTGCCCCTGTGAAACTCAAGGTAAAGTTCATCATCTATAACGGGCAACTTTTCGAACTTATACTCTTCGAAGACCTTCTCAAAATTTTTTATCTCCAATCTGGGAAGGCCAGGTAATTTCTTCATCATCTCATATCTTTCCATCATCTCGTCGGTAGGTCCTCCTCCGCCATCTCCATATCCGAATGTAAGAATTGAAAATGGCACACTCGAGTGTTTTTCTTTGTGGAAATCCCATCCCAACTTGAGGTCTTTTGGAGTAAGCGGTGAATTGTATCCTTCAGTTGCGGTGAAAAGATGCGTTATAACTTCAGAACCATCAAGACCACGCCAAACAAACCACGAATACGGAAAGATGTTTTTGTCGCTCCACACGAGTTTCGTCGTGACAAAATAATCTATCCCACTTTCTTTCATTATCTGTGGCAAAGCCCAGGTAAATCCAAATGTATCTGGAAGATACCCTATCTTGCACCTTTTCCCAAATTCCCTTTCAAAAAACTTTTGACCGTACAAAAATTGGCGGGCAATGGATTCTCCAGAAGTGAGATTGGCATCAAATTCAATAACGCTTCCACCAATTGGCTCCCATCGGTTAGCTTTGACGTAAGATCTTATCTTTTCAAACAATTCAGGCTCACGGCTTTTGAAATCCTCGTAATATGCGCTCGATGATTGTGTGAACTTGAATTCTGAAAATTTCTCCATCATCCGCAACGCATTTGTAAAAGTCCTTACGATCTTCCTTCTCGTCTCTTTCAAAGGCCACAGCCATGCGTAATCTATATGGGAATGACCCATCGCGTAAATCGTAAAAGGCAGGCTTTCATCTATCTTCTTTAGAGAATCAATGACATGCTTTGTGGCTTTCACAATTTCTGCCTTGACCTTTGGATCAACTTTGACTCCCACGTTGGGCTTAAAATTCGGTGCTTCCCATTCTTTCATTAGATCTACCATCATCTCATCGTCCAAACTTCTTGATTCGTATGCTTTCGTAGAAGATGGAATATCGATCATGCCAAGAGATGTCATAAAAATATCGTATATTCTGTCTTTTAAATCATCATCGACGGCTTCTATGAGGTTTGATAGCATATCGAAGGTAAGAAAACCTTTTAAAATCTCTTTATCGAAAATTGTTACAAATGCCTTTTCGAGAGACGGCGCATAATTTGTTGTTCCAAATAAACCTTTTGGAACGCTTTCTACCTCTATTGAATGTTGGATTCCGTCGCAAAATTTTGTGACATCTAAAAATTTGTGGTGTTCGTTTATCTCGCCAAAGGATTCAGCGTCGATCTTAACAAGAGATTCTCCGCCCGTCCAGATCTCCAAAGAAACCGTTTGAGATGGGTCGGCTTTCTCAAAAATAACATTCGATCTGAAAATAACGGGAAACTCTTTGTAATTCCATGGCTCTCCAACCTTTATCTCTCTTTTTTTACCGTTGAATTCGATTGTCCAGTTATCGATTGATTTTCTCGAAATTATAGAAAGCGGAAATAATTCGCTCACCTGTCTTTTAAGCCTTCTGTAATCAAGGTCTTTCCACTTGCCAGATGAAAAATACATTTTATCAGCTCCTTTTTTCAAATTCTTTTGAAGTTTGGATCTGTGAATATATCAGATGCATCATCGCTGTGAGA
>JAVRKN010000176.1:0-3083 GCA_031962405.1 Athalassotoga sp.
TTCGACCTTTGAGGTTGGTTTAGTGTATAATATCTTTGTATTTGTTGAAAGGTATGTGATTTTTTTGAACGATATTGAGGTTAAGAATTTAAAAAAGCGATTTGGTAATTTCGATGTTCTGAAAGATATTTCAATTGAAGTAAAAAGTGGTGAGTTTCTTGCCATATTAGGTCCAAATGGGGCTGGGAAATCCACGCTTTTGAAGATAATGACGACACTTCTAAAACATTACGATGGAAAAGTAGAAATTTGTGGATACGATATAGAAAAATATCCTAAGAAAGTCAGAGAACAGATAGGCGTTGTCCCTGAAAATTTCATTCTCTACGATAGATTAACGGCCATGGAAAATATGGTCTTCTTTGGAGAACTGTACCACCTATCAAGAGAGACTGCGTTAAAAAGGGCTGAAAAACTTCTAAAAGATGTCGGAATGTGGGAGTGGCGAAATAAAAAAGTCGGTACTTTTTCTTTTGGCATGAAGCAAAGAGTCAATATTGTGCGTGCTTTGATGAACGATCCAAAGGTCATATTTTTAGATGAACCAACGACCTCGCTCGATATAAAAAGTGCCTTGACGGTTAAAACGCTTCTGAAAGAGATCAATTCTTCAAACAAAACGATAGTTTTTACAACGCATATTCTCAGCGAAGTTGAGGAATTGGCAACCAAAATAGCCGTTCTCAACTTTGGAAAGCTTGTTGCTTTTGGAAAGCCAGACGAACTTTCCACCATGGTCGAACAAGATCAAAGGGACCTTATCGTTGAGGTAGAAGAAGATTCGAAAAATTACAAGGCTTTTTTTGACAAAAATGATATTAAAGTTGAGATGAATGGAAGTACCATGAAGTTTTTGTATGCCGATGGAAAAGAACTTGAAAAGATAATAAAAATCATCTCAGACTTTAAAATACCTGTTAAATCCATAAATTCTTCAGACAGAAATTTTGACAAGGTGTTCTTAAAATTGATAGATAAAGGCAGGGATAAAAATTGACAAGGGAAGAGGATGTATCAAAGAAGATAGAAAAGGTAAGAACGTATGCGCATTCACGCGGTAAAAAGGGAGCAGTAATCTCATCTGTGGAAAATTTTGCATGGTTAACATCAGGAGCCCGTTCTTACATAGCATTGACCGATTCAATAGGATCGGCCTGGCTTCTTGTTACGGATGATGACGCTTACGTTATCACGAAAAACATAGAGACGGAAAGGCTGAAGAAAGAAGAACTCCCAAACAATTTGAAGGTTATAGAATTCGAATGGTTTTCAGATCCAAATGCTGCCATCAGAAAAATTATCGATGATCAAAATGTACTCTTCGAAGCAGATCCTGAATTTGCGTCTTTCTTGCTAAATTCAAGGATAAAATTAAGCGAATATGAAATTCAAAGATACGCTCAAGTTGGGAAAAAAAGCGCCATTGCCCTTGAAAGAGCCATGAGAAAAATAACACCTGAAATGACCGAACTTCAGGGAAAAGGTGTCATAGAACATGAACTCGCAAATGAAGGACTTGATTCCTTGCTTGTGCTCGTTTTTGGTGATGAGAGCAGAACTACTTATAGACATAATCTTCCAAGGAATGTGAAGATTGGAAAGAGATGTTTCGGTTCAATATGCGCCAAAATGTATGGATTGGTGATCTCTTCGACAAGAACGATTGAATTTGAAAAAGATGAAAAATTTGAAAGGCAATACATGGCAAATATGCAAGTTGAAAGCGAAATCTTAGACGCAACCTACAGATCAAATTCCATGGGACAGGTTTTCTTTGAAATAGAAAAATCCTATTCATCTCACGGTTATCCAGATGAATGGAAATTACACCATCAAGGAGGAATTGCTGGATACAAAACGCGAGAAATCGTTGCAACGCCTCACATGCCTTTTGAAATATCAGATGGAATGGCCTTTGCGTGGAATCCAACTATAACTGGAACAAAATTAGAAGATACTTACGTGAGAACAGAATCCGGAATGAAATTGCTAAGCGTAGATGAAAATAGCAAATGGCCTTATTACGAAGTAAAAATAAATGGGCGAAGTTATAAAAGACCCCAGATATTAAAACTTTAAAAGAAATCAGGCTCTTTAGAGCCTGATTTTTAAAATATCTTCATTGCCTCATCAACGCTCTTACCTTCTACCGTTATGGCATAAATGGCGTTGCACATTTTTATCGCTTCATCGAGAGATTTTTGGTGAATGTTTCTTCCAGTCGCATTTCCGGCAGCACCGCTTATGAAGATCTGATCGTGGAGCCTTTGAAGGAAGGCTTTGACATCTATGCTGGGTCCCCCAGCACACAAAACCTTTGTCCTTCCAGCGGCCATAACGGCTTCCTTGAATAATTCCGCTACATTTCCTCCATCTTTGACTTCTGGATAGTTAACTTTCACAAAATCACTTCCAAGGGCTGCCACTACGCCCGTTGCTCCCGCTATGAGATGAGGATCAAGTTCATCTGTAACTGATACACCACGCGGATATGCCCATATAACGGTGACAAGACCATGTTCGTGAGCTTTGTAAACGATCTGAGCCGCTTGCCTAAACATTTCTCCTTCATATTTGCTTCCGGGATATATTGTGTATCCAACGGCAAGTATTTTCAATCCCGAATCCTTTTTGAATTTAACAACCTGCTCTACATCTATCCATTGATTGCTGAATGGATCCATTTGCTCCGTCTTTACAATGTTTGTTTTAGAGTTCAATTTTACGAGATATGGAACATCTTTGTAATCCATTCCGTAGCGGGCTATCAAACCAAGTTGAGTTGCAAAAACACCGATTTTAGCCTTGCTGGCGATCCTAAAAAGATGTTCTGGATCAGCGTCATCTATGGATATATCTTTGCCGTAGAAATCTTTGTTCAAATGTTCGACCTTTTGATCTCCAGCAAAAAGCATTAACCTGCCCACTCCATGTGTCATTTCTTCGTAATTCTTGGAGTATTCCACACGCTTATCCTTCGGAACATCAAGAGGAACTTTGATTTCCATACTTGATCACTCCTTTCATAAGATTATATAACAAATCCATCCTAAAACGTAAATGACGCATGGTCTATGGCATAT
>JAVRKN010000177.1:0-3041 GCA_031962405.1 Athalassotoga sp.
CCATATGCCATTCGCTATGTACGCAATATTTCTAAATTATAAGTGGTGAGAGATGCCTGTAACCCAATATGAGGCCCTTTTTGACTTTTTCGATGCTTCCTTCCCATACTGGATCTTCATGTTCGATACTTATAACGCCATTATATCCATTTTCCTGAAGTGCTGATATGAAAGATTTCCAGTCTATTTCACCAAGCCCTGGGATCCTGTATCTCCACCAATTTTTTCCATCTTTGAAGAGTGGTCCAAAAATACCATTTTCGTAAAGTCCATCCTGAAGAATCTGCGTGTCTTTTGCGTGGGTGTGAACTATTTTGTCAGCAAATTCATTTACAACATCGACGTAATCTATATCAAGCCAATACAGATGGGAAGGATCAAGGTTGATCTTCAAATCTGGCAGAATTTTAAATATCTCTCTCCACAATGCTGGAGAATAGAATAAATCTCCCGGTATCCCAGGTTTTTGCCATCCCACCATTGGGCAATTTTCTATCATTATTTCAACATTTTTACGCTTTGCATATTCCAAAATTGGAGGAAAGACCTTTTCTATCTCTTTCATGTTACCAACGATATCTTTTTCGATGTCTCTGCCTATAAAGGTACCGACATATTTCACGCCAAGCAAATTTGCCGCATCGATAACCTTTTTCAAATGATCTATATGCTTAGATCTGATATTTTGATCCGCATCAAGGTTGTTATCGTAATAGGCAAGAGAAGAAATTTCAAGGCCGTATTTTTTAAAAAGCGCTTTAAATTCATTTGCCTTTTTTTCGTCCAACGTTTTAACATCAAGCGTTGAAGAAGCGTAATCTCTTTTGTTGTCTACAGGCCACGCACCAATCTCAAGTGCTTGAAATCCAACTTCCGAAGCCCATTTTGCGACTTCATCAAGGCCAAGGTTACCAAGAGAAACGGTCAAAAACCCAAGTTTCATCTTTTATCACTCCTCATATGTTCATTTTTTTCAGATTGTCAAAACTTATCTTTACACTTTCAAATGGATCTCTCTTGCATTTATCCTGTTCAACTATAAGCCATTTTACTTCTGCCGATTTTGCAGCAGAAACGATTCCCCTTATGTCCATTATGCCCGTTCCGACCTCCGCAAAATCTTTTCCGACCCTTTCCATATCTTTTATGTGCAACAAAGGTACCCTTTTGCCAAATTTCCTTATGTACGAAATTGGATCGGCACCGGCATACTCAACCCAGTAGGTGTCTATTTCAAAATCCACAAGGTCCGGATCCGTGTTTTCAAAAAGTAGATCAAGACCATAAACGCCCCCAAATCTTTCAAATTCATGAGCATGATTGTGGTAGCAGAGTTTTAATCCATTGTCGTGACATTTTTGTCCTATATCGTTAAGCACCTTTGCAAAGGACAAGAAATCATCTTTCGTTGAGTATTTTTGCCACGGACACACTATGAAATGATTTCCTATTTCACAGTTGTAATCTATAACTTTTTTCAGATCACTCGTTAACAGATCTATGCTCACATGGCTGCCGGCTGGCTTAAGATTTAATTCTTCAAGTAAATTCTTGAGGTCTTTTGCCTCCATTCCACCATACCCGGCAAACTCCACTCCCTCGTATCCTATTTGAGAAACTCTTTTCATGATCACGCGGAAGTCTTTCTCTGCTACCTCCCTTAAAGTGTAAAGTTGAAGGGCTACTGGGATCATATGCCACCTCCCTAAAAGTTGAATTGCTTACCTGTTTTTGCCGATTCGTATATACCCTCAAGGATTCTTGTAACGCACAGTGCTTCTTCTGGTTTAACGAGCGGTTCTTTGTCGTTAACGATGGCGTCTATCCATTGTCTTGCTTCAACATCTTGTGGCTCTAATTTTTCTCCAGAATAAAAATCGACACCCTTAAGATCAACTGCGACATTCTTAACAAAGAGTCTTCCAAATTCTTCTCCATTTATCCTCAAACCATCCTGCATGTCTGCTCCACCTTCGGTCCCACAAAGTACTGTTTGAGCTTCGCCAACATCAAGTGAGTTTAAAGCCCAACTTGATTCCAAAATGATAGTCGATCCATCTTTCATAACTATAAAGCCAAAGGCCGAATCTTCTACCGTGAACTTCGCTGGGTCCCATGGTCCCCATGCATTTGCCGCATTCTTTTTCTTCGATAACTCATGATAAGTTGTTCCAACAACACTCTTTGGTTCGTAATTGTTCATCATCCAAAGCGTTAAGTCCAAAGCATGAGTGCCTATATCTATCAAAGGCCCTCCTCCCTGTTCCTCCTCGTTTAAAAAAACACCCCAAGTCGGAACGGCTCTTCTCCTTATGGCGTGAGCCTTTGCATAATATATTTTCCCCAAATCACCTCTTCGACATATCTCTTTAAGATAAAGTGAATCCGTTCTGAATCTATTTTGGTATCCTATCGTCAACTTCATACCCGTTGTTTTGGCCGTTTTTACCATCTTTTCTGCACCTGCTGAGTCTTTAGCCATCGGCTTTTCGCACATGACATGTTTTCCAGCCTCCATTGCGGCAACTGAAATCTCAGCATGAGATTTATTCGGCGTACATACGTGGACAACGTTTATGGTTTTATCCTCTAATAATTTTCTGTAGTCTTTGTAAACTTTAGCGTCTTTAGTTCCATATTCTTTCGCCGCTTTTGCAGCCCTTTCTTCTATAAGATCACAAAATCCAACGATCTCCACATTTGGAATTTTGGAAAGTGCGGGAAGATGTTTTGCATTTGCAATTCCTCCACATCCCACTATTCCAACTCTAACTTTATCTTTCATGATTTACCTCCTTGAAATTTTTCCGCTTTTTTATTGTCTTCCTTATTATATACTAAACCAACTTTAAATTACGAATCTCAGCGAAGGGGCATATGCGTCAAAAACAGCATATAGCCTATGGCGTATAGCATATAGCAAAAACAGGGAATAGACATTAGAGATTAGGGATTAGACATTAGAGATTAGTGGACGGTTTGGCGGAGGACATGATGCCCGTGAGGAAGCCTCCGCAACGAAGTGAGGACCAGCTTCCGAA
>JAVRKN010000178.1:0-3021 GCA_031962405.1 Athalassotoga sp.
TAATCCCTAATGTCTAATCTCTGTATTTGTCATATGCCATTGGCCATGTGCCATAGGCCATTCGCCTTTAGAAGTGAATTCGGCGTCTTGAATTTCCACTAATTTTGTGTTAGAATTTTTCCGAAACAGGTTTTTAAATAGGGAAGTTCGGTGAAAATCCGACACGGTCCCGCCACTGTAACCGGTTACGACATCTGCAATATGCCACTGGGAAACTGGGAAGGCGCAGATTGAGGATGACCCGGAAGTCAGGAGACCTGCCTGTTTTGGATCGAGCCTAATTCAACACTCGAGTGAAGTGTTTGGTATGGTAAAGATGGGAACCAGCCGACTTTTTGTCGGCGTTAATTTTTTTAAATGGGAGGAGAGAATCATGAGAAAAGTTTTGTTAATGGTAGTTGTTTTGTCGCTGCTTGCCGTTTCGATCTTTGCATCTTATTATCCAATAACTCTTGTTGATGATGCTGGCCATGTAGTTACGATCACATCCACGCCCATGAGGGTTATCGATGCTGCTCCGTCTGTTACAGATTTTCTTTTGAAGTTGGGTTATTCAAACAGAATTGTTGGTGTTACCCAGTATGATTCATACACTAAAGCCGAAAACATAGGATTGCTTTACCCACTTGATCTTGAAAAGATACTCTCTTTGAAACCGGACATAGTATTTTTATTTGGTGGTTTCCAACTTCCACAATATGCGCGCCTTGAGAAATTGGGGATAACCGCTTTTGTATTGAATGCAAACAGTTTAAATGGCGTTTACAGGGATGTCATGGATGTTGCAACGATAATGGGAGATCCTCAAAAGGGATACGAACTTGTTTCAAAATTGCAAGGTATTGAGTCAAAGATAGAAAATAGCGCTTACACTATTCCACTCGATCAAAGGCCAACGGTATTTTATGGTACTCCGGGAAAAGAGATATGGACAGCGGGGATGGGTTCTTACTTCAACGAACTCATATCTTTGGCCGGAGGAGTTAACATAACCGGAAATTACGCAGGCCCAAATGGATGGTTGCCAGTTAGTCCTGAATTCGTAGTTGCCAAAAATCCGGACATAATTTTGGTTCCTTATTACACGCCTGGAGGAGAACAGGCCGCGATAAAGCAATTTGAAACGTATCCTCCATTTGCAAATTTAACGGCCGTTAAGGAAGGCCATGTTTACGCGATAGACGGAAATATAGCATCTCAACCTAACACCCAACTCATAGATTTGCTTCAACAACTTTACAACATTTTCCAAAAATGGTAAAAGATAAAAGGGGCAGACTTTTTTGGGCAATTCTGCCCCTTATTTTGCTTTTCATATTGGCAAATATCGCTTTTGGCCCTGTTTACATTCCCGTCATTGAAGTTTTTAAAGCACTTTTAGGGATGAAAGTACCATCAACGGATAAGATAATCGTTCTTCAACTTAGACTTCCGAGAATTTTACTTGGTTTAGGAGTTGGGGCTGCCCTCTCAGTTACGGGGAATGCCTTTCAAGCCATGCTGAAAAACCCTTTAGCCGATCCTTACATACTCGGCGTATCATCTGGTGCGGCTTTTGGAGCAATCCTTGCCAACGTAATAGCGCAACTTTATTACCCGAATTTTGTCTTTTACATGTGGATTTTTGCCTTTGTATTTGGTCTCATGGCAACGGCCATAACGTATTTTGTTTCGAGAAGAGAGGGCAGATTACCCACAACAGAATTAATACTGAGCGGAGTCATAGTCAATCTCATGTTTGGAGCGGGAGTTACCTTTTTGATAGTTTATGGATGGCGAGATGTTCAAATAACGTCTTTCTGGCTGCTTGGAAGTCTTTCAGGAGCAGGCTGGCACGATGTAATTCTTGTCGGGATTTCTTCAGTTGCCTCTGTCGTTTTTTTCATGTCTATAAGCAAGTATTTGAATGCCATGGTGGCTGGAGAAGAAGAAGCTGCGTATCTTGGTGTCAACGTTGAAATGATGAAATTGATGATATTTGTTGTGGGCACGCTCGTCACGGCCATTGCCGTTTCAACTTCGGGCATAATAGGATTCGTTGGACTCATAATGCCTCACATGTCAAGAAGGCTCTTCGGATCGAATCACAGAATTTCGATGCCGGCTTCTGCTATTCTTGGAGGTACCTTTCTGGTTGCGTGCGATACAGTTGCAAGAACCGCATTTACTCCAGCCGAGATGCCAATAGGAACTATAACGGCACTCATCGGGGCACCAATTTTTATATACATTCTGAGGAGGCGATCTCAAAATGTTTGAAATTTTGAAAATCGAGGATGTATCTTATACTTACCCTAAATCCTCAAAAAAAGCGATCGATAAAGTTAATCTCACCGTTGAAAAGGGAGAAATAATCGGTATAATAGGCCCAAATGGTTCTGGTAAAACAACGCTCATGAAAGCCATCCTTAACATGATCGATTACAGTGGAAAGATCGAACTTTACGGAAAAGACATAAAACAAATTTCGAGGAATGAACTCTCCAAAAAGATAGGCGTCGTAGCTCAGGAATTCGCACCGATTTACGATATGAAAGTTTCTGAAATCGTTGAGATGGGAAGAACGCCTCATACAAATTTTTTTGGAGATCTTTCAAAAGAAGACAAAAAATACGTTGAAGGTGCCTTCAAAGATCTCAACATTTATCATTTGAAAGAAAGAAATTTCTACTCTCTGAGTGGAGGAGAAAGACAGATAATTTATGTTGCAAAGGTCTTTGCACAAAACCCAGATCTCTTTCTTCTCGATGAGGCTACCGTTCACCTTGATATAGGCAATGCCCAACATTTGCTTCTAAAGGTAAAAGAGAGAGTCAAAAAGTTTGGTTCAACAGTTATATCCACATTTCATGATGTAAATCAGGCATCTGCCTTTTCAGACAGAATTGTCGTCATGAAATCTGGCAAAGTGTACGCAAAAGGTACTCCAGAAAGTGTTTTAACAAAGGAAATGATAGAGGAAGTTTACGGAGCAAATTGTGAAATCATCAAAGACCCAAGAAATGGAATTGTCAACGTTTT
>JAVRKN010000179.1:0-2968 GCA_031962405.1 Athalassotoga sp.
AGGTGATCTCTCATGTCTATAAGTGAAAATGTAAAAAAAATTCTTTCTGAGTTACCCCCTGGTGTAGAACTCGAGGTAGCCGCCAAGTCCAGAACCCTGAATGAAATTGAAGAAAGCATCTCTGCTGGGGCAAAGATAATCGGTGAAAATTACGTTCAGGAAGCGGAAAAGATCATTCCCTTGGTAAAAGAAAAAGTCGAATGGCATTTCATAGGAACCGTTCAAGAAAACAAGATCAACAAGATGATTCGCCTTTTTGACATGATAGAAACAATAGGCTCTGTTGAAATGGCTAAAGCCTTGAGCAAAAGATGTCAACTCCTTGGAAAAGTCATGAGAATTCTTGTCGAAGTCAACAGCGGACGAGAGCCCCAAAAATCAGGGGTTTTCCCAGAAAACGTTGAAGAGGTTATCAGAGAAATTTCCAAACTTCCGAACGTGAAGATAATGGGACTTATGACTATGGGACCCGTAGTTGATGCTCAAAATTTAAGACCTTATTTCAAACTCACAAAAGCGCTCTTCGATCACGTTAAAAGTTTAAACCTTGAAAATGTCGAGATGAGCATACTTTCGATGGGCATGTCAGATTCGTATCTAATAGGAATAGAGGAAGGTGCGAATCTCGTTAGAATAGGAACTAAGATATTTGGTCCGAGAAACTATTCAAGGTGAGTGTTTATGTGGATGGTAATCTCTGATTCTCATGATAACATGGACAAGATAAGAAAGGCCATTAAAATTGCCACAGAGAATGATGTCTCCATGATTTTTCATCTTGGAGATTTTGTTTCTCCATTTTCCGTTGCCCCATTTTTAAATGGAAAGTATGAGTTCATAGGCATTTTTGGAAATAACGACGGGGACCGTCTTCTGCTTGAAAAGCGTGCCAATGGAAAGATTTTGAGATCTCCGCATTGGTTAAGTGTAAATCAAAAACATCTTTACTTGATGCACGAGCCATATAGCCTCTATTCTGCGATAAAATCTCAACTTTACGATTTCATCTTTTTTGGTCATACCCACAGGCTTACGATAAAGCAATACGGTAAAACGCTTGTCATAAATCCAGGAGAAAGTTGTGGCTATTTGACTGGGAAAGCGACGTGCGTGCTGTTGGATCCTGAAACCTACAAGACAAGAGTGATTGAGTTGTGATAAGGGACTTCTTGAAAGCAAGATGGAAATATTACCTTTTCGGGATAATTTTCCTTGCGTTGATAGATTACCTTCAAATACTCGTTCCAAAGTATGTGGGAAATGTTGTTAACCTGGTGATAAAGCCTCCAGTAAATCTTGGCATTATCATGAATTTAGTCATCCTCATAATTTTAATAGCAGGTGGCGTTGTCGTTGGAAGATTTATATGGAGAATGCTCATCGTCGGGAGTGCGAGAAAGTTTCAGGCTTACGCCCAGCAAACGCTCTTTGACAAATTCTTGAGATCGCCGATATCTTTTTTTGACGAGCACAGCGTGGGAAATCTCATGGCTTATTACACCAACGACGTGCAGGCTGTAAGTCAAATGTTAAGTCAGGGTGTAATAATGACAGTCGATGCGATAGCGATGACCCTTTTTGTTTTTGCCGGAATGCTTATGGTAGTGGATTATAGGCTTGTTTTAATTTCACTTATTCCACTTCCTTTTGTCGCCCTCTCTTCGTGGTATTTCGGAGCAAAGATCCACGCGAGGTTTAAAAGAGTGCAAAATGATTTTTCTTTCATAAGCGAAAGGGCTCAAGAAAGTTTTTCAAATGTCAAGACCATAAAATCTTACGGAGTGGAAGACAAATTCAACGCTCTCTTCAAAAAAGCATGCGATCAATTTGCCAGCGATAACTTTTCACTCCTCAGAATTTCTGCCGTTTACGGCCCTTTGATAAGTTTTCTTGCCTCCTTAACAACGGCAATAGCCATTTTTCTCGGCGGTCAGATGGTCATAAGCGGAGTCGTTAATCTTGGTGATTTCGTGGCTTTCATAACTTATCTTGGAATGTTAACATGGCCCTTTGTTGCAATAGGACAAGTTGTAAACGTCGTGCAAATGGGGAGGGCTTCACAAGAAAGGATAGAATCGCTCATGAAGACTCCTGATAGAAAAGAGGATGGCATTGAATTTCCAGGTAAATTCGAGATGCTTGAGATAAAAAACCTCAATTTTTCCTACAACGGAGAAAATATTTTAAATGGAGTCAACCTTAAAATAAAAGCAGGTCAGAAAGTTGCCCTAATAGGAAGGATTGGTTCTGGAAAAACAATGCTTGCCAAACTTATGACCAAACTTTACCCCGTTCAAGATGGACAAATTTTTTATAACGGTATCGATATAAACAAGATAAGCGGACAATCTTTAAGAGAAAATGTGCTTTTGGTACCTCAAGAATCTTTCCTTTTCAGTACTAAAATCTCAAAAAACGTGGCTTTCGGACTTAAACAATTTTCAGAGGAAGACGTCGAAGACGCTTCAAAGATCGCTCATTTTCATGAAGAAGTTGTTAAGTTCGATGATAAGTACGATACTCTTGTGGGAGAGAGAGGTGTAACGCTTTCTGGTGGCCAAAGGCAGCGCCTGAGTTTATCAAGGGGCATTTTTAAGAACGCACAATTCATCATTTTAGACGATGTCCTGTCCGCCGTAGATTCCCAAACGGCCACTTTGATCCTTGAAGACATAAGCAAAACTTTGAAAGACATGACAACCATTGTGATAACCCACAACATAGCATCTGTAAAAAACAGCGATGTGATCTTCGTCATGGATGAGGGAAAAATCGTTGAATCTGGAACGCACGATGAACTTATGAAATTGAATGGCCTTTATCGTAGACTTTTCATGATACAACAAATAGAAAGAGAAATAGGACATTGAACATAAATTTTACAAAAAATTTTTAAACGAATCACCTTTTTTCTGTTATGATAAGATATGGTTTATCGTTCGATTCAACTTTAAAGATAGGGATTAGA
>JAVRKN010000180.1:0-2928 GCA_031962405.1 Athalassotoga sp.
ATATTAGAGTGTAATTGTCTACTTTAGGAGATGATCTTTTATGGGGTGCGTTCGTATTTTAGAAATCTTGAAATTACCTTTCGTGCGATAAAGGAAGACTACAGACTTGGAATGAAGTTGGATCCTTCTGTTAAATCAAGCCTCGATATTTTCCTCTTTTCGCCTTCCTTTCACGGCTTAATGCTTTACAGATTTTCACATTTTTTTTGGAAATCACACATGAAATTTCTGGCAATGAGTTTTAGGTACTTAAACAGGGTAATTTATAAAATGGATATACACCCTGCCGCAGAAATAGAATGTGGTATCTTTATAGATCACGGTATTGGTGTTGTGATAGGGGAGACAGCCTTTGTCGGGAGTGGCACTTTGATATACCACGGCGTTACCCTTGGAACGGCGCGAGTTATGAATGGGAAACGTCATCCAACTGTTGGTAGAAATGTAATGATAGGGGCAAATGCCGTCATTCTCGGTCCAGTGACAATAGGTAATGGTGCAAAAATAGGGGCAAATGCTGTTGTACTTGAAGATGTTCCACCCATGGCAACAGCCGTTGGTAATCCAGCAAAGATAATAGAAAAGCAGGTGACAAAGTGTGAATCTGATTTCAACGATAGGAAAGACTCCAATTGTGAACCTAAAAACGATGAATCAAATTTGGTTGAAATTGGAGAAGACAAATCCGGCAGGTAGCGTAAAAGATAGAACTGCTTTTGGAATGATAAATGATGCTTTGAAAAGCAACCTTATAAAAGCGGGGTCTACGATTGTTGAACCGACTTCCGGAAACACGGGTATTGGTCTTGCAATGATTGGCACATATTACGAGATCAAAGTTATCTTGACGATGCCAGAAAACCTGACGATCGAAAGAAGAAAACTTCTTGAATTTTACGGATCACAACTTATCTTAACGCCTGCAAATTCGGGAATGAGGGGAGCAATTGAAAAAGCGGAAGAAATCGTCAAGGAAAATGGTGCCGTGATGCTTAACCAATTTGAAAATCCATCGAATCCAAAGATCCATTTTTTGACCACAGGACCTGAGATTTTGTCTCAAATGAATTACAACCTTGAGGCCGTCGTGTGCGGTGTCGGAACGGGCGGCACCGTCTCGGGGGTAGGAAGGTTTATGAAACAATTTTCGAAAAATGTGAAGATATTCGCCGTTGAACCTTCAGAATCACCTGTTATATCTGGAGGCAAACCTTCACCACATGGAATTCAAGGGATAGGAGCAGGATTTATTCCCAAAAATTATGATCCATCTGTGGTGGATGGTGTCTTAACCGTTTCAACTGATGAAGCCAAAGAGATGACAATTTATCTTTCAAAAAAGGAAGGGCTTTTTCTTGGGATTTCTTCCGGAGCGGTTGTGGCAGCGGCAAAAAAAATCGTCGATCATTTTGATCTTAAAAGGATCGTTGCCATAGCACCCGATGGAGGTGAAAAATATCTCTCAATTTTGTGAGATCATCGACCTTATAATCGATGATATAAGAAAGACGGTCGGAGACAAAAAACTCTACGTGGCTTTTTCTGGTGGACTTGATTCAAGCGTCGTTGCCGCTTTGTCAAAAATGGCGCTTGGAGAAGAAAAAGTGGAACTTGTGACAACGAAATTTGACTTTACCTATCCACAAACGCTCGAAATAGTAAAAGCATTTTCATCCCAGATGGGCTTAAAACATGTGTTTGTCGATGGATCTGAATGGCAAAAGAAAATATGGAAATCCGGACCAGCCTGTAACGCATGTACAAGGGGTCCAAAATTGTTGAGCGTTAAGAATTACGCTAAGGATGGTATCGTTGCAACTGGGGCTGAATTTGAAGATACGTGGGGCCAACAGGGAATAAAGGTAAATGACGGCATATACTCTCCCATTTCGCACTTTTCAAGATCTCAAGTTCAGGAAATAGCAAATCTTTTAAACTTAAAGGTTGAAAAGATAGGAGAAAATTCAAGAAGAGAAGGGTGTATCTTAAAACATTTGCTTAAAATGATGACTTCGGAATTCCATGCAACATCAGTTTATGAATCGAACGTTCAACTCATGAAAATCATCAAAGAATCTTCCGTGAATTTTTCAATTGCCAACGTAAAGATCATCGGACCTTTGTCCAAGAATTTCGCCCTTGTAAACCTTAAACCTCTTCCAAATTCCGAATTTTTAGAAAAGGTAAAAAACGCCATCGATGCAATCCCTCAAATAGACAAAACAGAAATAGTCAACAGACCGATTAAATTGAAAATAATTGCAAATCCCGGCATATACAACGATGAGAAAGCAAGGTATTGGATTGAAAACGGAAGATTAAAGCCTGATTTTGCGCTTCCGATTTCGATAGAATGGAAAATTTCAAAAAATAACAGGTTAAATACTTTTCAAGTCGTCGACTACGAGTTCATTTCTTGAAGGCAGTTATCAAAACAAGATCGTCACCATCTATTTGGATTATGGCGACGATCTTTTCATTTTCAATTCTTATTCTTCCATTTCTTTGCAAAGTTGCGGAAGAATCTTTAGACTCAATCATATCTTTTAAACTCTCAAGACCAATTTCTCTTTCTATAGACCTCTGAAGGGCATGCGATCTTATGTAAAGGAACTTATCAAGAAAAGAAATATAAATTCTGAACTCTTCTGTCCTTTACCTCACCCCTAAAATTCTATCGATTTTGTTTCTGTCAAAACCTATGATGATTTGATTGCCCATCTCTATAACGGGCACACCATATTGGTGAGTCTTCTGAACCATTCTTTCGGCTTCCCTTTGATCTTTTGAAACATCTACGTCCTCAAAAGGTATGCCAAGAGACTTGAAATAATTCTTCGCCGCCTTACAATGCGGACAAGTCGGGGTAGAATATATTTTTACCTTCAAAGCCAATTTAAGATCATCTCCTTCGAATATATACTAAAA
>JAVRKN010000181.1:0-2918 GCA_031962405.1 Athalassotoga sp.
CATATGCTGTGCGCCATGCACGTTATGTGGTTGAATCAGCATATTTAAGTTTTCATTTTTATGATATAATTTTGAAAACTTGATAGGGAGGTGCGGGTTATGAAAAAGATTTATTTAGTTCTGTTGGTATTTCTCTTTGTTCTTGCCGCATTTGGGTTTTCGAAGACCTACATAGTTGGAACATCGGCTGATTTTCCACCATTTGAATACGTTCAGAACGGGCAGTACGTTGGCTTTGACATGGATCTCATACAGGCAATAGGAAAAGTTGAAGGCTTTCAAGTCGAGATAAGAGACATGTCTTTTGATTCTCTTATACCCGCTTTAAAGTCTGGAATAATTGACATTGCCATTGCCGGTATGACAATAACTCCCGAAAGACTCCAGGTAGTTGATTTTTCTAATCCATACTGGTCTGCGGATCAAGATGTGATAGTCAAAAAAGATTCGAATTACAATTTAACTGTACTTTTCGGAAACCACAAGGTTGGAGTGCAAACGGGGACAACAGGGGATTTGTGGGTAAGCGATAATCTTATCAAGACGGGCATTCTAAAGAGTATAGTGAGATACGAAAGTTTCATCTACGCGCTTCAGGCTCTTATAAATGGCGAAGTAAACGCCGTTGTACTTGATAGTCCTGTGGCGGAAAGATTTGCCCAAACTCAGCCTGTTTCAATAGTTGGAATAATAATAACGAATGAAAATTACGGCATAGCCGTTAATAAGGGAAATAAAACGTTGCTTGACATGATCAACGATGGATTGGCCAAGATCAAGGCATCTGGGCAATTGTCTCAACTCGTGGATAAATATTTCGGTAAGTGAAGATGGATCTTGTATCCACTCTAAGGGTTTTACTTGATGGTACTCTTGTGACGGTCGAATTGACCGTCACCTCATTTGCGATTGCCTTTTCTATTGCCATCATCGTATCACTTGCCCAAGTTTATGGAAATCTTCCCTTAAAAGTAATTGCCACAATTTACGAAAGAGTTTTAAGAAGCGTGCCTTTGCTCGTTGTGATGTTCATATTATTTTTTGGCCTCCCTTCCTTTGGCATAAGATTCAATCCTTTTATGGCTGCCATACTTTCTTTAGGCCTTTGTAGCTCCGCCTACCAATCACAGATATTTCGAGGCGCCATACTTTCAGTTCCAAAAGGTCAAATACTTGCGGCTCAATCTATAGGAATGAATGATAGGCAAGTGTTCTTTCATATCACTCTTCCACAGTCTCTCAGATTTGCCGTCGCTCCCCTTACAAATGAATTCACCATAGTGCTTAAAGACACGTCTTTTGCCTATGCACTCGGAGTCACTGAATTATTACGAGAGGGAACGTACATTGTCTCAACAACTTACGAACCATTGTTGATTTATTTACTATGTGCCGCCATTTACTTTGCGGTAACTTTTTCGACGAATAGCGTTGTGAGAAGAATTGAAAAGAAATTTGCGCTTCCCGGCTTTGAATTCAGAGGTGAGAGGGCATGAAGACCTTAGAGGTAAAAAACTTGCATAAACGTTACGGCGAAAAGGAAATAATAAAGGGCATCTCTTTCGAAATAGAAAAAGGAGAAACTCTTGTCGTCATAGGCCCTTCTGGCACGGGGAAATCTACAATGCTTATGTGTATAAATAGACTCATAGAGCCAGATGCAGGGGAAATATACCTCAACGGAGAACGAATAACAAGTTCTAAACACCCAGAGATATTCAGGCAAAAAATAGGCATGGTCTTCCAAGAATTCAATTTGTTTAACCATCTCACAGTTTTAAACAATGTCATGATAGGACCTCTGAAGGTAAAAAAGTTTCAGCGCGACAAGGCTGAAAGGATAGCCAAAGAAAATCTCATAAAGGTAGGACTTGGATCGTACATGAACGCTTATCCAGCACAACTTTCTGGCGGTCAAAAACAGCGCGTTGGAATCGCAAGAGCGCTTGCAATGGAACCAGATCTCATTCTTTTTGACGAGCCAACATCGGCGCTTGATCCAGAACTCGTTGGGGAGGTACTTGAGGTGATAAAAAAACTCGCGCGAGATGGAATGACAATGATCATAGTAACGCACGAGATAGGTTTTGCCAAAGATGTTGCGGATAGAATCATCTTCATGGAAAATGGGGAAATAATAGAAGAAGGAATCCCCTCTGTTATACTAAATTCTCCTTCACAAGAAAGAACAAAAAAATTTTTGGCAAAATTCATGGAGGGAAGATGATTCATTTCATAAATGTCTTCGCGTATGCCTTTCCATTTTTGATGAATGGACTTGTTTTTACGGTAGAACTCGCACTTTCCTCAATAGCGATAGGCTTTGCCATAGGAATAATTGTCGGCATATCGAGAAGTTACGGTAAAAAATGGTCTTACACGATATCAACGGCTTTCGTTGAAATCATAAGAGGCACCCCTCTGCTTGTTCAACTTTTCATCTTTTATTTTGCCCTTCCGCAAGTTGGAATTAGTCTCTCTCCAATGGTTGCATCGATAATAAGTTTTTCGATAAACAGTGGCGCTTATCAGGCTGAATACATAAGGGGTGCAATTCAAGCCGTTGATACCGGTCAGATGAAGGCTGCACTTTCAATAGGTATGACAAAACGGCAGGCAATAATGAGGATAATAATGCCACAAGCACTTATAAAGGTCATACCATCGTGGACAAATGAATTCGTTTACCTCATCAAATACACATCTGTGGCGTATCTTGTTGGAGTTCCAGAACTTATGGCCCAAGGGGAATTCGTTGCGAGCAGAAACTTTGAATTCATGGATGTTTTTCTCAGCGTCGCGATTATATACCTTTTGATCGTTATGGTCATAACGTGGGGATTTTCGAAGATCGAAAAGATGGTAAGGATGCCTGGCGTATGAATACTTATCACATGTCACTACTTGCCATACGCCAT
>JAVRKN010000182.1:0-2893 GCA_031962405.1 Athalassotoga sp.
GAAGGTGCGGATCGATACGCGCGGGATCAAAAAGCAGATGGTACCTCTATGAAGTTATTGTCGATCTTTACATACCTTGCGCCAATTTTTGAAGAAGCCACAATTGAAAGAATGGCTTTTTCCGTTTCTTGATCTAAGTTAAAATTCTTCAACTTAATGGAGACTCCCTTTGCTAAGTAAAGCGTGTTAGTTTTGAGATCGACTTCAAGAATTTCTTTTTTGAACCAATCTGGATAGGAAAGTATTTGGTCTATCTCGCTCACAAGTTCCGAATTTATAATTCCATTTTTGTTGAAATTAAATGATTCTATGCCAAAAAAAATAGGAATGCCACTGAACTTGTAAAGTTCATCTTTTGGAATTGTCATAAGAAAAATGCCGTCTGATGATGTTAAAAAATATCCTTGAGAAGTTGAAGATATAAAAGAAGGCTGTCTTTCAACGACGGTTAATTCTGCCGTACCATTTCCAATGTATTTAAAAGAAAAGGATTTTAAAAAGGCATCACTTGGCACTGTAAGTCTTGAAAGCCTAACTCCTCCAACGGGCATCACAAGATTTTTAAGATATTGAGTGTTTAAAAATTTGTTCCCCGTTATGTCTATTTTATATATAACAGGATCAAAGTAAAGTGATGGGATAATCTTTACTATGTAAATTAAAAAAACAACTCCGAAAACTAAAAGGATGAAATTTGCCCTTGCTTTAAATTGTTCGTTCATACATCAAGATTTGTAACCATCGATGCATGTCTCGATATGAAATCTCTTCTACTTTCCACATCGTTACCCATTAAGATCTGGAAAATAGAGTTAGCATACTCAGCATCCTCGATTTCTATTCTCATCATCTTTCTATTTTGAGGATTCATGGTCGTTTCCCAAAGTTGTTCTGGATTCATCTCGCCTAATCCTTTGTATCTTTGTATCTCGTAATTCTTAGTTTCACTTTTTATTCTGTTAAGAACTGTTTTGAGTTCTTCATCAGAGTAAGCATAAACGTGTTTTCCACCGTAACTCACTCTGTAAAGAGGAGGCATCGCAGCGTATACCTTTCCGTTTTCTATCAACTGTCTCATGTACCTGTAAAAGAGTGTCAAAAGCAATGTCCTTATGTGTGCACCATCAACATCGGCATCTGTCATTATGATGATTCTATCATATCTGAGTTTGGTAATATCGAAATCATCGCCTATATTCGTTCCTAACGCGATTATTATATCGTTTACTTGTTCGTTTTTAAGTAATTTTTCCATTCCCGCTTTTTCAACGTTTAGAATCTTTCCCCTTATTGGCAAAATTGCCTGGATGTTTCTATCTCTGCCTTGTTTTGCAGAGCCTCCTGCCGAATCTCCTTCAACGATAAAAAGTTCTGAATTTTCTGTACCCATAAGGGTGCAATCGGCAAGTTTTCCAGGAAGAGAAGTATTTTCAAGGGCATTCTTTCGCCTCACCATTTCTCGTGCTTTTTTTGAAGCGATTCTTGCTTCTGCGGCTTGAGAAACTCTATCAAGGACCTTTTTGAGATTTTTTTGATCTATTTCAAAGATTTCTGATAGTCTTTCTTGGATCATGTAATTTAAAGATGCGCCAACTTCTTCGTTTCCAAGTTTAGCTTTCGTCTGTCCCTCAAATTGTGGTTCTGGAATTTTAACGCTTAAAACTGCCACAAGGCCTTCTCTAACATCACTGCTCTTGAAGTTTTCATCATTTTTCTTTAAAACACCCAATTTTCTGGCAAAATCGTTCAACACTTTGGTAATGGCGGTGTGCATTGCACTAACATGTGTTCCACCTTCAACCGTGTTTATGTTGTTTACAAAGGCCTCCAAAGTTTCATCGTAATCATCTGTGTAATTGAAAGAAAGTTCAAATGTAATGCCTTCAGATTTGTCAGATAAATAAATAGGCTTATCCATGACCTTTTTAGATCCATGGCATAGATAGTCAAGGTATTCGTTGATGCCTCCTTCAAAGTGCAAAATTTTTCTGTAGACGGGTTCTTCTCTTGAGTCCACAAACTCGATGGTCGCATTTTTGTTTAAAAATGCGAGTTCCATAAGCCTGTTTTCAATTATCTTGGAGTCAAAATCGAGTGTATGAAAAATTGTTGCATCAGGCTTAAAAACCGTCTTGGTACCAGTTTCACTGGCATCACCAACGATCTCAACTGGGGTTTGAGGAATTCCTTTTTCGTATCTTTGATGGTATATATGACCATTTCTTTTTACAAAAACCTCTAGCCATTCACTTAGGGCATTGACAACGCTTGCCCCGACGCCATGAAGGCCTCCGCTTGTTTTGTAAATTACATTTGAGAATTTCGCACCGGCATGAAGATCCGTCATGACAACTTCAAGTGCACTTTTATGTTCTTCCGGATGTTCATCCACTGGTATGCCGCGACCATTATCTTCTACGGTGACTACAGATCCAGGTGCCACTTCCACTCTTATCCAATCGCAAAATCCTCCCATAACTTCATCTATACTGTTATCAACTATCTCGTTCACAAGGTGATGAAGGCCTGCTGAGCCAGTAGATCCAACGTACATTCCCGGTCTCTTTCTAACAGCCTCAAGACCATGAAGCACCTTTATGCTACTTGCATCATAATTTTCAATATTTTCATTGTTTGTTTCCATCTGTTTCACCTCTTAATCTCTTAACTTCTACTTTTTTGAATTCAAATCCACGTTCTCTCATCGCGCCAACAATATCCGAAGACATGAATCTTAAATCGCTTCCAAGCATCGGATCGCTTACCCATATCTCAAGCACTTTATTTTTACCTTCACAAACATGAGTATAAGTAGAAATTCGATCTCCAACAATCGATTTCCACAAGGAATTCAAAGCCATCCTTTTTTGTAATTCTGTGAAGAAAGGGTTGA
>JAVRKN010000183.1:0-2884 GCA_031962405.1 Athalassotoga sp.
CAGTAATAGCATTCATACTTGCAATTCTCTTTTTAAGAAGTGATCCTGATCTTTCTCTTGGTTTCATGCTTGTCATGCTTGTGCCAGTTGGTTCTTCGAGTGTTGGTTATACTGGAATAGTCAAGGGAAGCGTTGAAACTGCGATGATAGCACAAACGATAAACTTTCTTCTCATACCTGTACTTACGCCGATCTATCTTTTGTTCTTAGCAAGAGGTAAGACTGTGATTCCAATGGGTTCTATACTTCAGTCGATAATAATAGTTGTGATACTACCGATGATATTGGGATACATAACAAGAAGGATCATCATTGGCATAGGAGGAAAAGAATCCTTGAAAAGGGCCCAACCGGTGATATCGATTGCCACTTTGATATCAACATTGCTTGTCATAGGTACCATCTTTTTCATGAAAGGTGAAATACTCGTAACCAAATGGGATATGCTTTTGATCCTGGGTGTACTTACGATTGTGTATCTCACAATTGCGTTGATATTGGAGACCTTTATAGATAAAAAATCTGGCTTATCCTACAAGGATCATATGGGTATAGTTTTTCTTAGCACAAGCAAGAACAACGGTACGGCTGTCGCAATAGCGACGCTTGCCTTTAACCCCCTTGTTGCAATACCTGCGGCAGTTTTACCTCTTTTCCAAATTGTTTTCTTGATAGTCTACATCCACTTAGAAAATTTCGTAAGACATTATTTCACTTCAAACGATAAGAAGATTAATGATGAGAAGATCAAGGAATCTCTACAAGAAGCAGAAAGGGAAGATTAAAATGCAAGAGTTGGTAATTCATACAGAGTATAAACCGGAAGTCGACCTTGCGGTGAACAAAACAAGGGACATAGAATTGAACATATCGATAAATACAGAAGGAAAACATTCACACGCCCATTCTCCAGTCGAAACTGTTATAGGAGCACTCGGATCGTGCCTTTTGATAAATGTGCGAAGATACTTTAAGGTGCATAATTTAGATCTTTCAGACATGAAAATGACTCTTAAGGGAGTAAAAGATCCATCCATACCAAAACTTATAAGAATAGAGTATTTGCTTGAGATATATGGAAGTAAAACATTCGATACAAATGAACTCAAAACTTTCATAGAGACAAAAAGCACAACTTACAACACTTTGAAAGATTCCGTTTCAATTGATGGAGAAATAAGAAAAAGGTGATGGAGATGAGATCATGAAATACGAAAAATTATTTTCACCGGTAAGGATTGGTTCGCTGACGTTGAAAAATAGGATAATCTTTCCTCCCGTATCCACGAATTTGGCATCAACCACCGGAGAGGTAAATGACGATTTCGTATATCATTATGCCAGACGTGCAAAGGGCGGAGCTGCACTCATAACTTTAGAAAATGCCTGCATAGATTATCCGGCAACGATGGAAGGTGCGACGCAGCCGAGGTTCGACGATGAACGTTTCATACCAGCACTGAGCAAACTTGTCGAAGAGATTCACAAATATGGCGCTTTGGCCTTCGTTGAATTAACGCATCAGGGACTCTTTGCATCGAATCTCCCTGTAATAGCGCCTTCAGATGTTAATTTGCGTCCAGATGGCATAAAACCACACGTGCTTAGCGCAGATGAAATAGAAGAAGTATCTTATAAATTCGCCAGATCTGCAGTGATAGCACAACGTGCTGGTTTTGACGGTGTTGAAGTGGAAGCAGCTCATGGACTCCTTGTCGATCAATTTCTCTCGCCAATCTCGAACAAGAGAACGGACATCTACGGTGGGAGTGTGGAGAATCGAACAAGATTTGCCAAACTCATCATAGAAAAGATAAAGAAAATGTGTGGCGCGACTTTTACTGTCACTGCAAGACTTGGCGTTATTGATTACGTCGAAGGTGGTATAAGGCCCGAAAAAGATGGAGTTGAGATCGCAAAAAAGTTTGAAGAGTATGGTTATGCCGCCATTCATGCGGATGTCGGCTTTGGTGACAAAGAAAAAAGATTGGAACCGATGGCCTATCCTCAAGCGTGGAGATCAAACCTTGCAAAGATTTTAAAAGATGGTGGAATTAAGATACCCGTAATAGCGGTTGGAATGATCAGAGAACCAGAGGTCGCAGAAAAGTTAATTGAAGATGGAACGGCAGACATCGTTGCACTTGGAAGAACACTGATTGCCGATCCAGACTGGCCCCTAAAGGCGATGTATGGCAAAGAAAAAACAATCCGCAGATGTATTGGATGTTCTGAATGCATAGTCTCGAGACATATGATGGGAACGGCAATAAGATGCGGTGTAAATCCAAACGTTGGAAAGGGTCGCGATTATGAAACGATAATTCCAGCCACCAAACCTAAAAAGATAGTTGTCGTTGGAGGTGGGCCTGCTGGATTGGAAGCCGCAAGAATCGCTGCTTTAAAGGGACACAAAGTAGTGATCTTTGAAAAAGAAGAAAAAATAGGAGGGGCAATAAGATTAGGATCTGTTCCACCAGGTAAAGAAAAAATGAGATGGCTCATAGAATATTACGAGCAAGTATTAAAAGAATTAAACGTTGAAGTAAGGACCTCAACTTTAGCCGATAAAGAAAGTGTCATGAGCGAAAATCCAGATGAAGTTATTCTTGCCATTGGATCAGATCCACTTGTGCCGCCTTTGAAAGGAATAGATGGGCCAAACGTTATACCTTATCCTGAAGTGTTGAACGGAAAGCAGTTTAATGGGGAAAAGATAATAGTTGGCGGTGGAGGATTGGTAGGCTGTGAAACGGCACTTCATCTTGCAAAGCAAGGAAACGCAGTTACAATCGTTGAGATGCTTCCTGATATAGCCATAGGCATGGAACCTATAAGCAAGAACTACCTTTTAAGAGAATTGAAAGAAAACAACGTTAAAGTG
>JAVRKN010000184.1:0-2882 GCA_031962405.1 Athalassotoga sp.
TAAAGGCAAAAAAATAACAATCCTTTTGAAGTAAAACTTAGTAAATACGTCGGCCGTTTAATAGTATACGTTTGGTGGAGGTGGCGGGAGTTGAACCCGCGTCCGAGTAAATAGCCCATACCGACAACTACAGGCTTAGTCGGTCTTTAATTTTCTGGTATTGTACCCGAGCGACAGGGACAACAACCATATCCTGAGTTGTACTGTACAAGATGGGTTCAGGCATCCCATTTTGTAAGACCTGCATGCCTACGTTTTGAGTGTTCTACAGGTAGAAACAGCCCAAAACGTTAGCTGACTATGCAGCTAATGCGTAATTATAATCGGCGTTTATATTTTTTGGTGGATTTTTAAAGAGGCCAACCACCGTCCTCTGCCTGCTTCGGTATGCTCTACTTATTCGTCGAGCCCCAGCACCCCCAAATATCAGTGCACTTTATTATAGCATCAAAAAAGATATTTTCAAACTCCTGTACGCTATTCCAAGACTTGCACATAAAATCATTACCTCGCTTACTTCTTCTGAAATTATGATCTATCCGTTAGATTACCCTTTCAAGATACTCGCCTGATCTCGTCTTACTCGCTAAAATATCTCCCGCATTTAGTATAACGGAAGCATTAATTTATATCTTGTTTGAAGAGTTGCAAGCTTCATGGTAGAAAGCCCTGTATCGCGTTTAATACATTACTCGGTCTCCAAAGCTTATAGATATGAGGACTTAAAAGTTCCAAATAAGCGGGATTGCCTTATAAATAACAACTGCAATTTCTTGATTTTCTTTTGAATAATTGCAAGCATAACATATAACCGCTCAAAGCTCATTATGGATTACAAAATTTACACTTGCTCTGGTGATTTGCAGAAGTCAAAAAGACCTCTCGATTTTATTCCGCCCACTTAACCAACAGCAAAAATTGCGTTTCGTTTAAGCTTGAGGATTCTACGTAATATCAAGCTTCGCGGTGGCGTTGTCGAATTCTAAAGATATCTAAAACAACGTCAAATTTTCTTATGACAACAACAGATGTTGAAAAAAACATATACATTTTAGCTTCTAAATTGTAACCAAAAAACAACATAATTATGACAATTATAAAAGCAAGGCTTTCCCCGGACTCAAAAGGAGATAAATGAAAATGTAAACTAATGCCACTATGGGCAAGTAGAAATACTATTGGCATAACTAAAATGACCGTGAGGATAATTAACCTTGGCGCGAAAAACAACAGACCACCAATGATCGCCGAAATGCCTGTACCGCCTTTGAATTTATGGAAAAGCGGAAAATCATGCCCCAATACAGCGAAAGAACCTGCTAAAGCAAGTGAAATCCCTGATAATCCACGGAACGAAGCAACAAGCGGTGGCAAAAACCCCTTTAAAGAATCAACCACGAAAACAACAGCACCTGCAAACCTGTTAACATTGAGAAAGACATTCGTGGCACCTGGGTTTCCATCTCCAAGTTCACGTACATCTTTTTTTAGAAAGAAATAAGTCAATAAAGTAGCAGGGTTTATGGAACCTAAAAGATAAGCAAACACAAATAACAATAGTATCTCTGAGTCCATGCTAAATTTTAACATAAAAAGCAATTTTTCCAAAATTTGTACGCGTTACTTGAGCTCGACACTAATCATTACATTCAGTTAACTGGTAAAAAACTTGAATGCAAAGGAGTAAAGTCAAGAACTTTAACACAAGCCGGAAGACCCCGCCTTTTGAAAACCTTTCTGCATTAAACGATTTGTTCATCGTCTCGTTGTTAACCTATTCAGAAAACACATTTATGAATCCTGAATTCACAGCCTAAAAATGGTCCTACAAGTGTGAAACTTATAAATTCGACTCCTGAAATTGAACATGACAGATATATTGAACATAATAATTTCGGGGGCATTGCCCCCGAAATTTACAGTGTAATCTCTTTGGACTTCTTAACCTTGGTTTTTGGCATTGCCAATTCAAGAACCCCGTTCTCAAATTTTGCCTGGGCTTTTTCCGTGTCAACTTCTGCTGGAAGCGGGACTATTTTGCTGAATGCACCATATACTCTTTCTTCTACATAGTAATTTTCTTCGTTTTGTTTTTTCTCTTTCTTTAATTCCCCCGATATAGTAACAGATTCTGAGTTAATCTTAATTCTTACATCCTTCTTGTCAACCCCAGGCAAGTCGCACTTCACAATTATTTCCTTCTCCGTCTCAACCACATCTACTGCAGGGCTCCACATTTCAGATTCAAAAGAGACAATGTCTTTCCCTGCCTTTTCTTTTGGCAAGGATAGTCTAGGGATTCTTGTGCTTCTCCAAAACTGGTTGAAGATGTCCTCAATTTCATCTTCAAGCCTTTTAATTTCTTCAAAAGGCTCCCATTTTGCCATAGCTATCACCTCCAACAGAAATTATAATAAATTTTTTCGCTTTTGTCAATATAATTTGTCTTTTACATGGATTCCATACTCAGTATAACACTTACTTCACTGGCAAAAAATGTGAATGCTAAGGACAAAAGTCAAGCACTTTTGACCAGCCTTGAGAGGTATAGCTTTTTGAAAATTTTCCTGCACTAAATGTCAGTCTGAGCATTTTTTTTGTCAGTCTTAGCATCTTTTGCAAAAAACTTACCCGTGACTGCCTCTGCCACAGTTGACTTTTTTCCGTCATTGCGAGCCTCCGACTTTTGGAGGTGTAGCAATCTCAAAACCATCCCGTCACCGCGAGCGAGCCGTTAGGCGAGTGTGGCGGTCTGAAACCCACACCGTCATTGCGAGCCTCCGTAGTTTGGAGGCGCGGCAATCTCAGCTTTTATATTTTCAGTAAAAAGAACAGCAAAAGATGAGATTGCTTCGTCGCAAAAAACGCTCCTCGCAATGACT
>JAVRKN010000185.1:0-2839 GCA_031962405.1 Athalassotoga sp.
TCTGAAATCATTTCTTAACGACATTTCGATTTTTGTTATCCTTTGATAAGACTTAATTAAAAGATAAAATCAAGCGATCAATAATTGATCCATCTTAAAATTCCCTCTAAAGAGTGGAATTGTATAATCATAATGGTCGAAAGGAGAGGACGGCTTATGAAGAAAGATATGGAAAAGATATTAAATAAAGAAGAAAGTAAAAAGATAGCCGAAAAGGCAAGGATTGAAACGTTGATCAAAGCCACAATTTACGGTATAAGATTCTAAAAAAGGCGCGAAAGCGCCTTTTTTATTCTGAAGAAGTCCTTGTTTCTTCCATTTTTCTCTCTAACTTTACCGCTTTTCTGACTTCTGATACCAAACTTCCAACTCCTATGACTAACACAACTAATATGACAAGCACAAATTCTATGCCAAGGCTGTGTAAATTATGAATGTGAAGTGGCGTAAGTATTTGAAAACCTGCTATTTCGGGAAAGAGCAATCCAAATATTCCTGCCACAATAAAAGCGGTGCCTCCCCACAGCAAAGTCCTTCCAGCCGTTAAACTGGATAATTTTTGTGCGACTTGTGGCGAAAGTTTTAAATGTTTTGTCAGCGCCCCAAAGGACAACCCGGCAAATGCTTGAACGGTTGTTGTCCCAATACCGAAGAAAAAGCCAGGTACCCATCCGAGGTACATATTAGGCATTGATGGCGCAAGGACGGTGTAAATTATCAGGGCAAATGCTCCAAAACCAAAGCCAGCTATGAAGCCGTGAATTATAGCCATTTTAGGAGTTGGTGGTTGAACGTCTGGATATTCACCCTTCAATGCTGCCGCGTGGTGCGATCTGTCTATCTTCCCAAAGTGTATATGAAAAGCATTTTTAAACTTGAAAACATACATACCACCAAGCGCCATAGCACTGCCAACTATTATATAGATTATGTAATTAAAATAGGGTAAAGAAAATACCTTCGAGAGTGCAAAATAAGAAACTTCACTCATTAAAGCACGCTGGACTGTAAAACTTAACGAGAAGATTAAACCTACTATAAGGCCCTTTTTTGCCGAATAACTGCCGACGGCATAACTAAAAGTTATTGGCCACGTGTGTTCATCTGGAGTTATTCCATGAACTATTCCAAGTAGATAAGAAGTTAGTATAACCATTCCAACGGACATTCCAGCCGATGGAGCCCATAAATCTATCATTCATTTCACCCTTTCAATTTTTGGCATTCTTCGCAGATCCCAAAAAAATCAAGTTGATGGCTTTGTACTTTGAAACCTTCGATTTTCACATTTTTAACCGGGCAATCAAAGACATCCTCAACTTTGAAACAACTAAGGCATATAAGATGATGGTGATGATCGGGCGGGCAAAAGATGTATCTCAATTCTCCTTCTATTGAATATGCCCTTGCAAGATTTTCTTCCATGAGAAAATTCACCATTCTATAAATGGTTGTAAGGCCAACTTTAACGTCTTTTTTCGATATATCATCGAAAAGTTCCTTTGGAGTGCGAAGGTGATGTTCAAGAATGAAAAACTCAAGTGCCGCTTTTCTTGGTTCTGTCATACGCATGCCTTTTTTATGAAGCTTTTCGCTTACCATTTCAACCATATCATTTTCCATATCACACCTCTTATAGAAAATAATTTTCTATAAGATTATAACACATCTCTCCAATAAAAAACAAAAAAATTCCGTTTTTGACGGAATTATGGCGGAGGCGCTGGGATTCGAACCCAGAAGGTGCAGGGCACCACCGGTTTTCGAGACCGGCCCCTTAGCCATTCGGGCACGCCTCCAAAATCAAACTAATTAGATGGTGTGCCTGGCGGGAATTGAACCCGCAGCCTTTGGATCCGGAGTCCAACGCTCTATCCTTTAAGCTACAGGCACACTCGATCTATCAATAATTTATTTCCTCGGCATCTTCGTCATTAGCGTCTAAATTTACCTCTTCTTCGAGTTCGTTGGCAATCTCTTCGTTATTTTCCTTTGTTTCTGATGTTTCTGTGCTTTCTTCTTCAACTGGGCTTCGGCCTTCCTTGCCTTCGAGGTAGGCGTCAGCTATTTTTGAGGTTATCAGTTTGATCGCACGAATTGCATCATCATTTCCCGGAATTATGTAATCAACGTCGTCTGGATCGCAATTGGTATCAGCGATGCTTACTATTGGTATGTTGAGTATGTGCGCTTCATTGACGGCGTTGTATTCTCTTTTTGGATCAACAACGTAAAGTGCATCTGGAACTTTTTTCATTTCTTTTATTCCACCAAAGTATTTTCTCAACCGTTCAAGTTCTTTACGCGTCGCGTTTGCTTCTTTTACGGGCAATTTATCGATTTCTCCCGCTTTTTCCATTTCCTCAAGTTCTTGAAGCCTTTTTATTCTTCCGGTTATAGTTGAGAAATTTGTCAAAAGGCCGCCTATCCACCTTTTGCTTATGTAGAAGGCTCCGCACCTTTTTGCCTCTTCTTCTATCGTTTGAGCACCTTGATGCTTTGTGCAAACGAAAAGTAAAGTCTTATTTTGCCTTCCAAGATCTACGACAAAATCATACGCCCTATCGAGAAGATTGGAAGTTTTTTGGAGATCGATTATGTATATGCCCTTTCTAGCGGCATAAACATAAGGTCTCATCTTGGGATTCCATCTCTTTGTTTGGTGGCCAAAATGTACGCCGGCCTCCAACAATTGTTTCATTTTGATTCTTTCTGCCACAATACACCTCCAAATGGTTTTAACCTCCACAACCGTCATTTCTTTCGAAGACCTTAAAAGTTAGGCACCCTTTGAAAGATCGGGTTGTGTGTGTTTTACGTCAAATTATATCACATTGAT
>JAVRKN010000186.1:0-2803 GCA_031962405.1 Athalassotoga sp.
CTAATCCCTAATCTCTATGTACATCTGCTTCGGCATGTCGCCCTCAGAATCTGTCCACGCAAAGCGCCGGATTCCTCTGGGGTAATATGCTATCCGAGCAGTTGAATTTTTTCATAAAATATGATATCATTTTTTTGACTTGTAGGTCAAAGTCAGGGAGGATGTTAAAATTACGAGCAGATCAAATGGAGTAAGAGAAAGTATTCTTGAGGCTGCAAGAGAGGCTTTTTCTTCCAAATCTTACGCCGATGTGTCTATGGAGGATATCGCGAGGATTGCAAACGTAAAAAAACCGTTGATATACTATTATTTTCCGAGCAAAAGCGAACTCTTCAAGGCGGCGTGGGATGAGGCTTTTCATAAACTCGAAGATAACATCTTTGGAGTTTCTGAAAGTGATGGTAAATACGTTAAAAAGGCCAAATCTTTGTTGAGGGCTTACATAGATTTTCTAAGAAATGATCGTCAATCTTTAAGACTCATCGAAAGAGAAAAAAACCGTTTCTATTCGGAGAAAGGATCAAGTTGGGAACACATCAAAAAAGAATATGACGGTTTTGTGAATCGAGTTGCGGATGTGTTGTCTTCAGAAGTGGATTCTAATTCTTTCGAATACGCTCGTGCCGTGACTGACATAGTTGGTTCTTCTGCTTTATTGCCCGAAGGGCAAATGTCCCCTGATACGGTGGAACTCATAATAATCAAAAGTTTAGCAAGATAATAAAATTGCATGATTTGTTGTATAATAAATTTGAGGTGATGTGAAAGATGTTGCTATGGTTCGCTTCGATGGTAATTTTGATTCCGGCGATAGTGCTTGCCATCTGGGCTCAAACAAAGGTTACAACCACATTTAAAAGATATTCGCAAGTGAGATCTTCAGTGAATGTCAGTGGTTCTCAACTTGCAAGGATGTTGCTCGACGCAAATGGACTTTACAACATAAAAATAGAGAGAACGCCTGGACAACTAACCGATCATTACGATCCAAGATCGAAAGTTATAAGGTTGTCAGATGTTACTTATTCGAGTAATTCAATAGCGGCACTTGGCGTTGTGGCCCATGAAACTGGTCACGCGGTGCAGCATGCTCATCATTATGTGCCGTTGATAGTAAGGGACGCCATAGTACCGACTGCAAATATAGGTTCAAGTCTATCATGGATCATATTCTTTTTGGGGTTAATTTTTTACAGTCCTTTCTTGATGCAAATAGGTATCATCCTTTTTAGCTTTTTCGTCATATTCACGCTTGTTACCCTTCCAGTTGAACTCGATGCCTCTCATAGGGCCCTTGTGATGTTAAAAAATGTGATGGCAATGCCAGAGGGAGAAGTTGCCATGGCACGTAAAGTTTTAAGTGCCGCGGCGATGACATACGTTGCAAGCGTTGCGATGGCAGCTTTGCAACTTCTAAGGCTTATACTCATATCAAACATGGTTAGAAGATGAATGCTCGAATTGTAGCGCTTGAGATCCTTAACGAAGGGATCTCAAATTTTTTTGTATCAAGAAATTCATGGAAAAAAACTTCAAATCTCACAAAACAAGATAGGGCCTTTGTCAGAAGGCTAGTTTATGGAACTTTGAGATATTACTTTGAAACAGATAAGATTATCGGCACTTTCCTCAAAGACGCAAGAAAAACACCCAACGATCTTAAAAACATTCTCAGAATGGGTACTTATGAACTTGTTGGAATGAAAACTCCTCCTTATGCCGTTGTAAATGAATACACAAACATTGCAAAACCAAAATTCAAGGGATTGGTTAACGCCGTACTCAGAAGAATTTCAGAAATGTCTGATGAATTAAACCTTGGAAGCGGTTTGCCAAAGTGGCTTTACGAAAAATTACAGAGGGATCTTGGAGATGCTTTCCCCATTTTTCTTGAAAAAAATGAATTTCACGAAATCTATTTGAGGGCTGTAAACAAATCAAGAGATGAAATCATCGAAGATTTAAAAAAGCACGATATAGAAAGTTATTCAACGCATTTCTCTCCTTGGGGAATAAGATGCGCTGAGGGCATAGATCTTGACAGTTTCGAGCAATTTGAAAATGGTAATTTCACTTTTCAAGATGAATCTTCACAACTCGTCGGGATAGCTGTCAATCCTAAAAGTGGAGAAAAAATTCTTGATGCATTTGGTGGTGTTGGAACAAAGACGACTCATCTTGTCCAAATAGAACCAAAGGCAGTTGTCACATACAACGACATAAATAAGTCAAAGATTTCAATCGCAATGGACAATTTCAAAAGGCTTAAAAAGTTCCCATCCAAAATACTCAGTGTGGACGTCATGAGTTCAACTTTGAGTGAAAAATTTGATAAAATACTTGTTGATGCCCCATGCACGGCTTTAGGTACAATAGGAAAACATCCAGACTTGCTGTTAAGGCTGACTGAAAAAGATATCGCAGAGAAGGCTCAAATGCAATTAAAAATGCTTGAAAAACTCTGGGGATATCTTTCTGAAGAGGGAGAAATCATATACTCGGTTTGTACCGTTACAAAAGAAGAGACAGACGATGTGATCTCAACGTTCATTCACAATCACAGTGATGCTGTTTGTGTGGATCCATTTGATGGAAAGATGAACTTTGAATTTGGTGGATTAGGCATTCAACTTTTGAAATGGATGGAAGGATTTTACATATCAAAAATAGCCAAAAAACAGCACATGGCAAATACAGGGATTAGGCATTAGAGATTAGGGAAGAGTGAGGCGGAGGGCAGGGTGCCCGCGAGATGGCCTCCGCAGCAAAGCGAGGACAGCTTTCGAATGGGCACATGTCGGAG
>JAVRKN010000187.1:0-2800 GCA_031962405.1 Athalassotoga sp.
GAAGCCGATCAAAAAGCGGCATATCGCGTATGGCATATATGGAGATTTAAAGTTTGTTCAATATATTTTTAAAGAGGGTGATTAAATGTCGATTTATGAAACTGCTATTCTCGTTGTGTCAATTTTACTTTTGATGCTTTTTGCCGGTCTAAATATGTCAGTGCAAACTCTTAAAACACAAGTATCAAATAACACAGCGACAATTCAAGCCCTTTCTAACGAAATCACAACTCTTAAATCCGAAATAAACCCCATAAAACTTTCAAAAACGTTTATGAAATACTCGATTTTATTTGAAAATGCCCCCCGAACCTTCCCTTCCCTGCCATTGAATACTGTAAGTGCAACAAATCTGGAAGACTTCATACCAATTTTGTCGGTAAACAATTTCTACGAAATAACTCAAATGAATGGGCAGTACTTTCTTGCGTACCCTGCGGCCGGCGGATCAACCTTCTCGATTCAAATTCTTTCATCTCCATACCCCGATAGAGTTTTAAAAATAGTAAATCTTTTGAGAGGTCAAAATATACCGGCTTTTAATATCCAGTACGGGAATCAATTCAGTCTTTTCGTTGGTGTCTTTCCGAATTACACCTTTGCCACACAATATGCAAGTACGATCTCAAAAACGATTTATCCGACCGTGAATTCAACCATGTCGTCGTGGCTGATCAGGCAGATTCCTTGATTTTTGGATGTATCATACCAAATATGACCCTCCAGAGATTAAACACAAGTTCTGAAATGATTGCCATTAAAAGCCCATAATTCACGTAGATATATCCGGCTATCAATCCAATTACAAAAAACATCGCAGCCTCGACGAGGGCTTCTTTTATTCCGTTTTTTAAATATATGAAAAAATAAATTATGGCCGCTATTATGGCAAATAAAAGCACGTTGACCGTTACGTACCACGCCAATATTTGTATCTTAAAAACCCATTCAGAGGTGTAAAAAAGGCCAATGTTTCTAAAAGCCAAATTTTCAGTTATTGGAATGAAAATAAGCCAGGTTATCGGAGAAAGTTTTGTACTTTGAAGTTTGAAATTCAGATCGTGAATCCCATAAGATATAAATCCCGCTATGAGTGCCACAATTATCGGTAAAGCACTTGAAAGGTCAAAATTTTCAACGTTTGTTTTTCCCGTCACAAAAGTTGCAACCACGGCAAGCGCCAGAGAGACCATGGATGCCCAGAAGATGTTTTCCTCATTTTTCTTATTTCTTCCCAAAAGTAAAGGTAGATAAACCGCTATTATGATTATAACGGCTTCCAAAAAATTGATCCAATTCACAATTGCACCTCCTTAGTTATAGTGTATAATCTTTGAGAAAGGGGGAGGTTTCACTTGCATTACTCGAAGGTTAAAAGTGCGATTCTCGCCGGGCTCGATGTGCTCGACGTAGAAGTCGAAGCCGATCTTAACATGAGATCTGTCAAACAAGAATTAGAAATAGTGGGGCTTGGTGACACAGCGATAAAAGAAAGCAAAAAAAGGGTAATGAGTGCTATAAAGAACAGTGGCTTTGAAGTACCGCATGGTTATATAACCGTCAACCTTGCGCCGGGAGATGCAAGAAAAGAGGGAACATTACTTGATCTTCCAATAGCGATAGCAATCCTTATGGCGGCGGGAAAAATCGAAGCGCGCGAAGAATGGCTTTTGATAGGCGAACTCGGTCTTGACGGTAAATTGAGAAGAGTGGACGGCGCGCTTCCGATCATGATAGCAAAATCTCCTTCAGTGCACGCAATTATACCATCTGATAACATTCCAGAAGTTTCGCTTCTTAAGGGCAAAAGTATATATGCTGCCGATGATCTTCAAACGGTGGTAAGAATAATGTCCAAAGAGGGAGAATTTCATGAAGTCGAATTTAAGAGCGCAACTTTGGTTCAAAACGATTACGGAGTCGACTTTTCAGAGGTAAGGGGACAAGAATTGGCAAAACGTGCCCTCGAAATTGCCGCGGCTGGCTTTCACAATGTGCTTATGAAAGGACCTCCTGGCGTTGGTAAAACCATGCTTGCAAGAAGATTCCCAACAATTCTACCGCCAATGACCTTCAATGAAATTTTAGAATCGACAAAAATTTATTCCATAGCAGGGCTCCTCGACGGAGCGCCCATAACATCAAGACCATTTCGCTCACCACATCACAGTGCATCCCTTGCTGCAATGGTCGGTGGAGGAGACAGAGCAAAACCGGGCGAGATAACCCTTGCTCACAATGGCGTAATCTTCATGGACGAACTTCCAGAGTTCAGAAGAGACGTGATCGAGGCGTTAAGACAACCTTTGGAAGATGGAATCGTCACAATTTCGAGAATAAAGGAGACACACTCTTATCCCGCACGCTTCATTTTAATAGGCGCTCAGAATCCATGTCCATGTGGATGGTTTGGCGTTGAAGATGGCATTCATCATTGCACCTGTTCGATACCGGAAATAGAAAGGTACAACAAAAGGATATCTGGTCCAATTGAGGACAGAATAGATATTTTCATAGATGTCCCAAAGGTCGATTACGATAAATACACGTCAATGAAGCCGTCTGAATCTTCAGAAAAAATAAGAGAGAGAGTCGTTGAGGCAGTTGAAATTCAGATGAAAAGGGCGGGAAAGTTAAACGGAAAGATGAGTGCAAGTGAGGTTTCAAAATTTTGCAAACTTCAAGAAAAAGAGGAAGAATTCTTCAAAAATGCGTCGAAGAAATTGGGATTAACGGCAAGGACGATGGAAAAGATGCTGAAAATCTCAAGAACGATTGCGGATCTTTCTAAATCAGAGAA
>JAVRKN010000188.1:0-2789 GCA_031962405.1 Athalassotoga sp.
TTTTTGTCATTTCGGTTCCAACTCAGGATCAGTTTTGAGTTATTTTTTGGCAAGCCCAAAAATACAATTTAATGTTTAAAACATCAAAAATTCATTTTAAAGTCTTTTTAGGATCATCTTTTTTATATATAATTTTCAAAAGTGCTCTTTCTTTCGATATTTTATTATGGGAGGTTGAAAAATGAGAAAAGGACTTACGTTTTTGATGATCATCTTAATTGCCAGTTTCGCTACAATTGCGATGGCACAAGCGGTAGTCAATCCTAACACGTTTGTTTACGAAGAACCAGGACCGTTTGTTTCTTTGGACCCAGCATGGGATTATGATACCGTGTCAGATGAAATCAACATGCAGGTTTACGAAAATCTCATTCAATACGATGGGACATCAACTGTGAACTTTTTGCCCATGCTTTCGACGAATGTTCCATCAGTTGCAGATGGAACCATTCTTGATAACGGCACGACTTACGTCTTTCACATCCGCCAGGGTGTTTACTTTCACAATGGAGATCTTTTAACACCTCAAGATGTCGTGTATTCCCTTGAAAGAACTGTTATATTCGACAGGGCAGGAGGACCATCATGGATGCTTGCAGGTCCACTTTTCCCGATGATCGATGGTCAATACGTTAGCACCATAGCACAGGTAGTAGCAAACGAATTAGGACTTAGCAATCCGCTAAACTACACAAGTTTGAGTTCTTTAGGGATTTTTGCAACAGGTACAAAAAATCCGCTTTCCGATAAATACAAACAAGCCTTGGTTGATGCTTTTAATTTGCTTGCAAAAGATTTTGAAATCAAAGGTAACGATGTGATAATTCATCTTCCACAGCCATACGCACCATTCCTTTACATTCTTTCAGGGCCAGTTTCAAACTGGTCATCCATACTTGATCAAAAATGGTGTGCAGATCATAACGCATGGGACGGATCCGCAAACGATTGGTGGTATTATCACAACCCGGAACAAAGCAACGATCCACTTGGAAACATAGAAAATGGGACAGGACCTTACATGGTGGAATACATAACGCCAGGACGTGAAGTTGCTTTGCAGAGATTTGACAACTACTGGCAAGGACCTGCAAAGATCAAATACGCCGTTGTAAAATACATCAACGAATTCACCACGAGTTTACTCGATCTCAAAGCAGGACAAGCAGACGCCATATCGGTGCCACTTCAGAACCTTTCAGAAGTAGAAGGAGTAAGTGGAGTCAACGTTGTTACAGGCTTGCCTACTCTTGGAGTTTACGGGATAGCCTTTCAATGGAATATAGCCTCTCAAGGTAATCCTTACATAGGTTCTGGAAAATTGGACGGAAATGGTATCCCACCAGACTTTTTCTCGAATTTAGACGTTAGAAAGGCATTTGAATACCTATTCCCATACAAAGAATTCATTCAGCAGGCTTTAAACGGTATGGCATTGCAACCTAACAGTGCGATAATAAAGGGATTGTTGGGATACGATCCGAACCTACCAACGTACGAACAGAATCTTGCAAAAGCCGAAGAATATTTCAAAAAGGCTTACAATGGAGAGTTATGGCAGAAGGGATTTAAGTTTACAGCCGTGTACGATACCGGAGACACAACCCATCAACTTGCACTTCAGGCTTTGAGCGATGCGGCAAGAAGGTTAAATCCAAAATTCCAGATAAACGTTGTTGGAGAACTTTGGTCTAATTATCTGGCAGACGAAATTTCTCAAAAACTTCCGATGTTCATAGCGATATGGTTTGCAGACTATCCAGATCCTTACGATTTTGCAGATGCATTTTACGCATCAACAGGTGCATACAGTGGAAATTTTGGACAGAATTACACAGATTTCGCTCAAAAGAACATTGATCCACTTATTTCTGCCCTTATAAATACAACACAGCCTTCCAAGAGGGCCGAGATAGCCCAGCAATTAACTCAACTGGATCACGATAATGCGCTTTACATCTGGACAGATCAACCAGAAGGCTATTGGGTTGCAAGAAGTTGGGTGAAAGGCTGGTATTACAACGCAGAAATTGCGGAAATGGGACCTTATTTTTACGTCTTATCCAAGTAAAATTTAGGAAATAAGGGTACCTCCCGAGAAGAGGAGGTACCTTTTTCATTTATTTCATTGACAATCCTTCTTGCCGTCGGTGTTGCCGCTATACCTCCTTTGCCTGTTTCTCTTAAACTTTCTGGCAAAGATCTTCCAACGCTCATCATGGCATCTATTACCTCGTCTAATGGTATAACACTTTCGACGCCCGATCTTGCGATATCGCAAAAAAGTAATGCCAACGTTGCCCCCGTCGCGTTTCTTTTGACACAAGGCACTTCAACAAAACCTCCGACAGGATCACACACAAGACCCATCAAAGATTTCAACGAAAGCGCCGCAGCATTTGATACCTGTTTTCCACTTCCGCCCATAGCATAAACTGCGGCTCCTGCGGCCATGGCAGTTGCACTGCCTATCTCTGCCTGACAACCAGCCTCAGATCCTGAAAGGGAAGCCCTCGTTGCAATTATCTTTCCTATCGCACCGGCAACAATTAAAGAAAGGACGAGTCTCTCTCTTGGAATACCGTACTCTTCGAGTACTAACAAGACCCCCGGCATAACACCACTTGCTCCTGCAGTTGGACATGCGACTATTCTTCCCATTGATGCGTTATTTTCAGCCATCGTTACGGCTATCGTTGCAGCCTTGAAAACTTTCTCTCCGACAAAAGCATCCTTGATGTAATTGTACATTTTTTTACCATTTGTGCCGGTTAAATTTACAAGCGTTG
>JAVRKN010000189.1:0-2761 GCA_031962405.1 Athalassotoga sp.
AGCCATACTGATATCTTTCAACCGGTGGTATTGGAATTCCGCCCACAAACCCAACTTTGCCAGTTTTTGACATGGCTGCAGCGAGATATCCAGCAAGATAGGCACCCTGATTTTCAGCAAAGAGGAAGCTTTCAACGTTTGGAGCATCTACGGAGAAATCTATCGTTATGAATTTAACGTTGGGGAATTGTGGGGCAACCTTAGTAACGGCATCTTGCATCATGAAACCAACCGCAACGACAACATCAGCAACTTGGGCAGCAGCGGTGAGATTAGGCACGTAATCGGCCTGTTCGTAAGATTGAATGACGTTGGCAGTTATGCCGTATTTTTGCACTGCCATCTGAACGCCAGCCCACGCGCTGTCGTTAAAAGATTTGTCGCCAAGACCCCCTGTATCCGTCACGAAAAATACCGTCAACGGCAATCCTACTGTTGCAAGTACGAGAATTGAAACCAAAAACGCGATCACAAATTTCTTCATGCTTTCTTTCCCTCCTTTGTTGAAGTATATTTAAAGCGCGTGTAAAGCGCCTCTAAAGCCACAAAAACAGAAACACCAATTATCACAATTAAAATGAAGATATTTGGAAGTTCCCCACTCGAAAGCACGTGAGAATACGTTGGAAATCCATATTCGACAAAGATTTCTATGACTTTTTGGTAGAAAATCAGCGTGGCCGCAAAAATCGTTATAAGAGACATTAAAAATCTATACAACCAATTTTTTCTGAAAAAGGTAACGCTTAAGAACAAGAAGGAAATTATGATGAAAAGTTTTGAACCATCAGATGTTTGAAAAAATTGAATATTCGGCGCTCTTTCCTTGATCGAATTGGCCGTGTTGATCATGGCAATCAAAGGCGTGGAAATTTCGGTAAGATTGCTCGACGCTATTTGACTTCTCATGCCATTTTCAATCCCGACTCTCAATTGGGGAGCCGCAAAAGCGTATATTCCATCAAGTGTTTGCGATAAAGCATCTTCATTTCTGTTGACGGCATTGATCCTGTTTGTGATATCGTTAAGAGCCGATTGAGCCCTATCTCTCACAATACTTATTGAATCTTTGAGGTTGCTCAAATTCGAAAATCCAAAATAGGGTGAATTTCTATCGACGTTGACCAAAATAGAATTTGGATATTCAACTATTCCCTTAAGAGCACCTGATTTCTTCAAAGTCGAAAGATAAAAGGAAACAGTTTGATTGGCGAAATTGTATGGATCGGATCTTAAGGCGGAGATGTCAGAACTTATGTTTTGGAGATAATAAGTTAAAATCCCATTTTGACCGTAGAGTTCATTTTCATATATTCCAAGATATGCACTCTTTAAGAAATTTTGATTTTGTGACATCCTTGTTGATGGCAGATTTGAATAAAGTGGAACAAAAAGTACAAGTAAAAATAAAAGAGCCACTCCTATCATTGAAAGTATTTGAAACAAATTTTTGACCCGTGTGATCCTAAAAAAGGAAAGAAAACCCAAAAAGGCAGTCGTGACTATTAAAAATCCATAAAGCGTGGAGTCAAGTCTACTCAACATGGGATCTATTCCAAAAATCAAAACTAAAGATTCAAACCCAATGATGGCCAACATTGCATAACTAACCCATTTTCTTCTGTAAATAAAGAAAAATACAAGTGCTCCCGCGTAGACAAGCCATCTCCATTCGATGGGGGAAAGTGGAACACTACTTTTAGAGGCAAGCGTTCCTTCAAGTTTTACAATTCTATTGTTGAAATTTTTGGAAACATCATTTCTAACGGTATTGGCCGAAAGGAGTTCCTGCACGGCCACAGAAGAAACATAAGAATCAAGGGCTTTTGTTACAGCCGTTGAAGTTGATTGCCCAGCCGCCAAAAAAGTTTTAACGTTCTTAACAGCATTATCAGCACTTTGAGAAAGTCTATTTTTGAAATCCGTGAAGGCGGCATCAAGGTTTTTTTGACTTAAAGATTGAAGCGCAAGATCTGAGACATACTGACTTGGCTTTTGATTTTGAACAAAAGGCTGTATTTTTAAATTGTATTCGTTAACGACGTTCAAAATATCGGCAGGGATGTTATTAGCATAAGCCTTTTTTAGCGCAGCGATGAATATGTCTTTTAAATTCAACGGCGTGTACTTGTAATTGCCCAAAACCTCACTTTGGCCACCTATTGCTTTTTGAAAATACGATCTCGTCACATCGGCCGCTGCACTTTGCACTTTACTCCCAAGATCAAAAACGGCCTGATTGAAAGTTGAAAAATATGGGAAATCAGTTTGACTCACACTCTTACCATAAAGGTCGTCCACAGCGTAAACTAAAAAAGCGGCAAGTGCAACGTTTTCAGTTTCATCATTTGTCTTATACCTTTGGTATATGTTCTGGGCTATGTACCACATGTCCACAGTGGTAAAATTTCCAATGGCACCAGGTGGTATCTGAAAGCTGCGCATTCTTATCCACCTGTAATAAGCGGCCGGTTGAAATTCCGTTATGATCGTGTAAACGGCACTTTCAACCTGATTTGAAGGAACAGATTCTATTGCACCAGTTTTCTCAATCTGAGAAAGATACGTGTTAAAGGTTTGCGTGTAGTCTTGATAATCGCTTATGACTTTTGTTTCAAAAGAAACGGAAAAGGCAAAGATTGAAAAAAATAAGAGGAATAAAGAAAATGCAACGAATCTTTTCATTTTTACACCCCATCGACCTTTTTATGATTTTACCACAAAAAGTCAATCGGATCAAATTGACTCATAAGCAAATGGC
>JAVRKN010000190.1:0-2735 GCA_031962405.1 Athalassotoga sp.
CCATTTGGTTTAGTATAAAAGCGTAAAAGTGTGATTTATCAAGAATTTCCTGTTTTTATGGTATACTTAACTTAGATAGTTGACTTTATAAATGTTAATTTTTATGTGCTTTTAGAAATGATTTTTACACGTGAAATAAAAGTGATGGATGAATTTTGATGACGCCCATGAAAGTTTCAATTGACTGCTTTTTCCGACGCGTGCTTTTACCAAAAGGATATTTTCGATACCATCATGTTGACACGTGCAAAGGAGTGATTGAAAATGCCAAATAGCAAAATAGAGCTTCCTCCCATCGTCCTTGTGATCTTCGGAGGAAGCGGTGACCTTACAAGTCGTAAACTTATTCCGGCTCTTTACAACCTTTTTTTGGACGGTTGGCTGCCGGAAAGATTCATGATAATTGGAACAGGACGAACGGAGATGGATGATCAAGATTTCAAAAATCTCCTGTATGAAAAAGCAAAGCAATTTTCCAGAAGGAATGTAGAAGAGGAACAGTGGTCAATTTTCAGTTCTTACATTCATTACATGCAGGTTGATCCTTCAAATCTTCATGATTACGATATTATCAAGGAGAGAATAAGCCATATCGAAGAAGAGTGGCAAAGTAAGACGATACGCATATTCTACCAGGCGACGCCGCCCGACACGGTCAAGGAGATCGTCGAGGGGCTGAAAAGTGCTTCTCTTACCGATTTGAAAACCACGAGAATAGTGCTTGAAAAACCATTTGGCCATGATCTTCGCTCGGCAATAGAGTTGAACCGAATTGTCTCAGAAGTCTTTGATGAATCACAAATATACAGAATAGATCATTACCTCGGTAAGGAAACGGTCCAGAATATCCTTGCGTTTCGATTTGCAAATGCCCTTTTCGAGCCAATATGGGATCGAAGGTACATAGATCATGTTCAGATCACAGTTGCTGAGCAGGTTGGGGTTGAAGGGCGTGGCGGATATTACGAACATGCTGGAGCACTGCGGGACATGATACAGAACCATCTGCTTCAAATAATGTGTCTGATAGCAATGGAACCTCCTGTGGCTTTTAACGCGGATGAAGTACGAAATAGAAAGATAGACGTGCTTCGCGCAGTTCGAAATATTCCAGAAGAAGATGTTCATCTGTTTGCCGCCAGAGGTCAATATGGACCTGGCTGGATAGAAGGAAAGCGTGTTCCGGGATATCGGCAAGAACCTAAGGTTTCTCCAAATTCTCCAACAGAGACATTTGCGGCTCTGAAACTTTTCATCGATAACTGGAGATGGCAAGGTGTGCCATTTTACCTGCGTTCGGGAAAGGCATTGGCTCAAAATCTCACGCAGGTTATAATACAATTAAAGCCAGTCCCCCACAGTCTTTTTTCGTCCAGCGCAAGTCTTGATTGGCAGCCTAACAGAATTGAGATAGACATACAGCCCGTTGAGGGTATAGCTTTACGTTTTCACGTTAAACAGCCTGGAATGAACATGCAGTTAAGCTCGCAGTACATGAGCTTTAGATACTCAGAGGCCTTTCACGTTGCCCCTCCAGAGGCTTACGAAACTTTGCTTTTGGACGTTATGCGTGGCGATACTACCCTCTTCATGCGAGCAGATCAGGTTGAATGTGCATGGCATGTGATAACACCAATTCTAAACGTGTGGCAATCCATTTATCCAGTCGATTTTCCAAATTACGCGGCTGGAAGTTGGGGCCCAGAAAGCGCTGATGCCCTCATCGCTCAAGATGGACGTCGATGGATTTGGTTTCAGCCTTCAGAAAAAGTATAAACCTTTGCGGTGAAAGGAGTGTGAAAAATGCAGGTAGGAATCATTGGTGTCGGTCGTATGGGTGCCAATATGGCAATCCGTTTGATGAAAAATGGTCATGAATGTGTAGTTCACGCGCGCCATCCCGAATCCATAAAAAAGGTGATTGATAAAGGGGCAAAAGGTTCGACAGATTTGAAAGAATTCGTGCATATGCTCAACAAGCCAAGGATCATCTGGTTAATGCTTCCAGTGGCAGCAGTCGATCCGACTCTTGATGCGCTCAAACCACTGCTTGATCCCGGAGACGTCGTGATTGATGGTGGAAACTCTTATTACCAAGACGATATACGACGCGCAGCGGAACTTAAAAAATTAAACATTGAATACGTGGACGTTGGAGTAAGCGGAGGCGTGTGGGGACTTGAAAATGGCTATTGTATGATGATAGGGGGAAAAGCAGAGATCGTGCAAAGGCTCTATCCCCTTTTTGAAGCACTTGCGCCTGGTGTAGAAGCCGCACCTCGTTCTCCAAGAAGAAAAGGTAATCCAACTCCTGCCGAAAAGGGATACTTGCACTGTGGTCCAAACGGAGCGGGACATTTTGTGAAGATGGTTCACAACGGCATTGAATACGGTATGATGGCAGCCATTGCCGAAGGATTAAGCGTCCTTCGCAATGCCAACGTTGGAAACGAAAATCGTCCAGTTGATGCTGAAACGACGCCATTGCGTAATCCAGAATACTACAGGTATGATTTCGATCTCAAAGACATTTCAGAAGTCTGGAGACGTGGAAGTGTTATACGCTCATGGCTTTTAGATCTAATCTCAGATGCACTTTATGAGGATCCAGAACTTTCAGCCTTTCAAGGAGAAGTTGCGGATTCCGGCGAGGGAAGATGGACAGTTCTGGCCGCGATCGACGAGGGAGTTCCACTTCCGATCATAAGTTCTGCCCTTTTTGCCAGGTTTGCCTC
>JAVRKN010000191.1:0-1411 GCA_031962405.1 Athalassotoga sp.
AAAGGAAGATGAAAAGATGAAAATTACATTTGTAGGAGCAGGAAGTGTAAGGTACACCTTAAAACTCGTTGGTGATCTGGCAAAGACAAAAGAATTTGCTGGAACAACTGTGTCTTTAATGGACATAGACGAAAGAAGATTGGATGCCATATACAATCTATCTCAAAGGTACACAAAAGAGATTGGAGGAGATTTGAAATTCGAAAAGACGACCAATCTTGAAAAGGCACTTGAAGGTGCATCTTTTGTGATAAACACGGCCCTTGCAAGGGGAGAAGGTCACCAGGATGGTTACGTTCAATACGAAGAGATGCGCGATGTTGGCCAAAAGCATGGATATTATCGCGGGATAGATTCTCAAGAGTTCAACATGGTCTCAGATTATTACACCTTGTCCAATTACAACCAACTCAAATTGCATTTAGACATCGCAAGGGCAGTTGAGAAAGTTTGTCCGAATGCGTATTTGATCCAAACTGCGAATCCCGTCTTTGAGATAACACAACTTGGATTAAGACAAACAAAGGCGAAGGTAGTTGGATTCTGTCACGGTTTTGGTGGCGTACATGAGGTTTTTAAGACACTTGGATTGGATGAGAAAGACATAGATTGGCAGATAGCGGGCGTCAATCATGGAATATTTTTAAACAGATTCTGGTACAAGGGAAAGCCAGGATATCCTTTGCTGGACGAATGGATAAAGGAGAAATTGCCAAAATGGGAATCAACGAGCCCATGGGATATGCAAATGAGTCCTGCAGCGATGGACATGTACGAATTCTATGGAATGCTTCCAATAGGCGATACGGTAAGAAATGGGACGTGGAAATACCATTACAATCTTGAGACGAAGAAAAGATGGTTTGGGAAGTTTGGAGGCATAGACAACGAGGTCGAAAGGCCTAAATTTTACGAGGAATTAAGACAGATAAGGGAAAAGTTAATAGAGATTTCGAAAGATCCGCACGCTAAATTGACACAAGTGTGGCCCGAAGAATTTCCAAAGGATAAAGTCAGCGGCGAGCAGCAGATACCGTTCATAAACGCGATAGCAAACAACAAGAAGGCAAGATTGTATTTGAACGTTTTAAACAGAGGCACGATAAAAGGCATTCCGGACGATGTTGTGGTAGAAGTGCCAGTTTTAGTTGACAAGGAAGGAATACATCCCGAAAAGATAGAGCCAGATTTGACGGAAAGGATAAAGAAAATGTATTTAACGCCGAGGATAATGAGGATGGAGATGGCGCTTGAGGCCTTTACAAAAGGAGACAGGAAGGTACTTGAAGAGATTTTGATAAGGGATCCACGCACGAAATCTGAGGAACAGGCAAAAGCAGTTTTGGATGAGATAATGAATCTTCCCTACAACTCGGAAATGAAAAAACATTATGGAGCATGAATGATCGAC
>JAVRKN010000191.1:1511-2725 GCA_031962405.1 Athalassotoga sp.
TGCCCTTATGCCGGCACCTTTGTTGACACTTTTGTACTCAATAGACAAAAAGTTAGATCCTGAACTGGCAGGTGGAACGATAACAACGACTGTAATTGTGAGTTCGATATTTCTTTTGATCTTTGGAGGTATGGTATGAAGATATACGATGATGTTGTGGAATGGGGCATAAAAAGGGCAAGAAATTCAAAGATGATAGTCCTTGGCTTTCACTCTGTGGTAGATGGACTTGTGAAGGTTGATCCGCAAAAGATCGGCAACTTGGATCTCGAAATTCCAAAAGATCTGACAGAACTTCCAGACTCCATAAAAAGTGTGGAGGATTTCTGGAAAGGGATGATTTTTTCTTTCGTAAATGGAAGTGCGCTTCAGTTGATGATCGACTCAAAAGACGTTTACGAATGGATAATGAAGACCTTTGGAAGCGGCACGTTGAGGCTTGGTGGCACCTCTGCAAATATGGCAAAAGGTCTTGCATCTTTTCCATTTGAGAAAATACTCGTCTACGTCTACCCTTTGAAAAGGGAAATAGCGAATCTCTTCCCAAATTCGAAAAATCTTTTTGCCGTGGGAAAGGGTGGTCTCAAACATCCGGCAGAGGCTTACGAAGGAAGTGGTATCGATGCCATACACTGGATCTTTGAGTTTTCTCAAGATCAATCGATCACAATCAACGGCAAATCTTACACCTGTCCAAGATCTAACAGGTTCATAGCATCGTGGAATCCGGTAAATTCAAAGTTAGAAGTAAGAGAACCTTTTAAATCTTATGTTTTAGATCATGCCACCGAGATTTCCCACTTTCTCGTCTCCGGCTTTCACATCATGCAAGACATTTACGCCGACGGCACCACCGTTGATGAGAGGCTTGACGAACTTTTGAAATTCATAAAAGAGATGAGAGAAAAAAATCCGAAGATCAAATTTCATTTGGAGTTTGCTTCCATAAGAAGGGACAAGGTAAGAAGGGCCGTCGAGAGTAAATTGTTTTCTAACTTTGACAGCCTTGGCCTTAACGAGGTCGAACTTTCGTGGATCGCAAAAGATCTTGGATATGACGAGAGAGACATTTTGAATCTTAAAGTTGAAAAGATATCGGAGATGGTATCAAAGATCATGCAAGGAAATTTATCAAGAGTGCACTTTCATGCGCTGGGGTTTTATCTGCTTGCCACTAAAGGATCCTTCGATCTCGAATCTCAAAAGAAGGCTCT
>JAVRKN010000192.1:0-2708 GCA_031962405.1 Athalassotoga sp.
TAATCTCTAATGTCTAATCCTAATCTCTAAATGAAAAAGGCCACATCTTTTCGATGTGGCCCAGTGAATTCGCTATATCAAAGCACGATCAAACATTTGCTCCTTCACTGGGCAAATACTTGATATGCTTTCTATTCAATTTTCTATTCAAATCATCAAAATAAACCATTCTTTTGTTCTCCCACAAATCGTTTTGTCTATATTAGCATTCATCGAAAAGTGTTGTCAATTAAAAAGCGGTTAACATATGTTTAATTTTCATCAAGCCATGCTTTTGCCTCTACTTTGCATTGGGTTTCCTGAGCCTCAAATGTTTCTTCAACTGGCATCGAAATAACCTTTTGAAAGGTCTCTTTGGCAAGCGCTTTTTTGCCCCACTTCACGTAAAGCATCCCAAGTTCGTAATAACCATAAACATAATTTGGATCTATGGCAAGCGCTTCTTTGAAGAGGCTTTCTGATTTTTCAAAATTGGCAAATGGCCATGGTGTATCCCTATATCTCATTGCAAGTGCGACATAAGCGCGATAAAGTTTAGGATCGAGTTTTATGGCTTTATTAATGTAATTGTCGAAATCTCCAAGCATAAAAAGACTTTGTATTATCCCCTTGTACTGAGCGAGTCTCCCTATCGCGGCGCCAGCGACAAAATTCAAGTAAGCGTCATTTGGGGTCATCTTAAGCGCTAATTTGGCGTAATCAATAGAATCGTTAAAGTAATCGGCTTTTTTATCTTTCGGTGCGCCCCACAAGCCGTATTCTGTGCAGGCATCTGCAAGCAATGTCAAAAGCGTGGCACTTTTAGTTAGATTGGGAAGAATTTTAACTTGATTTATCAAATTCAACATGCCAGTCGCGTTTTGAGATGCCCTGTAATTGTAAAAATTCTGGCTTAAATCTGATCCAAAGATCACCAAGGACAAACTTAAGATGAAAAAAACGATTGATAATTTTTTCATTTTCGCCTCCTAACCGATCAAGTTTTCCTCTCTTAACCTTCTGACAAGGTATTCCGATTGTGCTTTCAAATCATCATTTATACCAAATTCTTCAGAGGCCAATTTAACAGCGCTTTCAAAATCTAATCCCAAATCGAGAAAGTTCAAAAATTCATCTTTGTAATCTCTGTACGCTGGACAGGCCTTTAAGACTTTGAATTCCCAATCTTTGTCCGCTTCGTTCATCCAAAGATCTCCGAGAGGACCTTTGAAATTTTTAATCTTTTTGCGTTTTGGAAGCATCTTCACGTTAAAGTGTTCTTTGACGTAGTTTTTAATATCTTTTACATCCGCGTACTTCGACAGCATTTCAAGACTTTCGTACGTTCTGAATCCAATCCAATTTTTAACAGATTCGTCTTTCGAGGCATTTGAGATGAATTTCCCAAAGATCTTTTCAACGGTTTTGTTAGACGTTTCCTCGCTCATACCTTCTAAAATATCTGACAGTGTTTCAAGTACGCCATTTCCAATCCATCCAAATGATTCAACGCTCGATTTATCTGGAGTGTCTTCGCTTGTGTGGTAATACCTGTCAGGCCATTGCGTGAGGGAGACTGCTTGAACGCCCATGGACGAATCTACGAAGATGTAATGATCCGATCCGCCAGAATAATGGCCTGTTTTGATTCTAAACTTTGGATTTTCAAGATGAACCTCCATAAGTTCATTTATGAAGGATGGCAAAGACCACGGTGTTGATGATACATCAAGGGTTGATCCGGTCATCCCTTGATCTTCTCCGACCATATCGAGATTTATGTTGAATTCAAAATCATTTTTGTGATCCGTAAAATAGGCTATGGTTCCGTACATTTCTGGCACCCAAAGCGCTGTTATTTCACGATTTATATGGAATTTTCTAAGCGTTCTGACGATCTCGGCAAGAAGGGCAGATCCACTTGCGTTATCATTTGCGCCAGGCTTTGGATGACACAAATGCGCCGTTAAAATTATTGGCTTTTCCTTTCCTTTTTTACCAATTCGCGCTTCCAAAATTTCAAGTTCGTCTGTCCCATTGTCCGCGTCCATGAAAACTTCTACTTCCAAATTCTTTTTTGCAAGCGCTTTGATACGTTTGTATTGATTGTAAGATAAAGCAAAACCAACTACACTTCCGTCAGCCTCAACTGGAAATGAGGTGTAATTCACGGCATCTGGAAGCAATTCAGGACTTCTTTTTATGTAAGGCTCTTGAGCCCTCATGAAATGAGAAAGTATGCATCTTGCCCCAAATCGCTTTGCCATTCTGTAAACTCTTGCAGGATCTCCATTTGCAAGAATTGCTTTTCCGCGAACATTCTTTTTATAATCTTTTTCCTCTTCCCCATTTTCGACATCCACGACTTTGAGTTTTTCTACTCCATTTGTTTTTCCTGAAAGGAAAATCGCGCTTATCGGAGAAAGTGCGAGAGAACCGACGATGTAATTCCCATTTGAAATTTTCAAAAATCCATCTTTCAAATTCCATCCGCGCGGCATCCGCCACGTTTCGTAAGATTTGTTAAGAGGGTATCTTACGATTTTAGACTCTCCAACGAAATTTTGTATCGTCTCTATTGCTTTCGAAAACCCTGTGCCTCCCTTTGATCTATGAAATCGCGATAATTCCCATTCTAAATCAAGGGCATTTTGAGGAAAAAATTCTTTCAAAAATTCCTCTCTCATAGTCTCACCTTCTTTGAGAAATTATACCAGACTTTTGGAAGT
>JAVRKN010000193.1:0-2686 GCA_031962405.1 Athalassotoga sp.
TTAACCTTAGCGTATGACAAATGGCAACCTAAACTTAATTCATATTTGTTCGAATTTAAATACAAGAAGGTCTATAATCTATATAGATATATCTTAATAGATATTAGGAGGCTTTATGTGAAAACTGCTTTTCCAATGTTGAAGATGATGCTTTTGAATTTTTTGTGCGAACACAAAGAAGGCACGGGATATGATTTTTTGAAGTATGCAAAAGAAAAAGGCATGCCCGCATCGGCTGGCACTGTTTATCCTCAATTGAGTGAACTTTTAGACGAAAGACTGATAGAACAAAAAATAGTTGGAAGGAAGAAAATATACAGTCTAACTCCTGAAGGGGACGATTTCGTCAAAAAATTGAGAGAAAACACGGAAACGCTCAAACTCATGATGCGTAAAATTGGCATCATCGTCGGTGAAAGAAATCCTTCAATGCCATCAGAGATAAAGGAAGCGGTGAGAAATTTACTTTACGTACTGTATGATCTTTCAAGCAAAGATTTTAAAGGGAAGGTTAACATGAAGGAGAGTTTGAAATTGATAGGCGAAGTTGAAGAAATTTTAAGGAGGTTTGGAAATGAATGACAAAAAAGCGATTGTAGTCAAAAATCTAAAGAAATACTTCAAAGATGTAAAAGCCGTTGATGACATTTCTTTTGAAGTAAACTATGGAGAACTCTTTGCCCTTTTGGGGCAAAATGGTGCGGGGAAGAGCACGACGATAAGGATTTTGACCAATCTTGCGGTCCCAACAAGCGGATACGTAGAAGTTGCAGGATACAACGTTGTAAAAGATGCAACTAACGTGAGAAAGAACATAGGGCTTGTGGCAGAGAAGATCATACTTTATGACAATCTAACCGCCATGGAAAACATAAAATTCTTTTCAAGGCTTTATGGCATGAAAGATTCAGAAATATACGAGAGGGCAGAAAAATTCTTGAAACTATTTGATATCTGGAATTTCAAAGACATGCTCATATCCAAGATGAGCACAGGCATGAGGCAAAAAATAAATCTCGCAAGGGCACTTGTTCCAGATCCAAAGATCATCTTTCTGGACGAACCCACTTTGGGACTGGATCCCGTTTCAACAAAGCATATAAGGGATTTCATAGTTAATTTAAGAGAGGAAGGAAGAACTATCGTTTACACGACTCACGTACTCCACGATGTTGAACTTATGAACGTTGATAAAGTTGCCATAATGCGAAAGGGCAAGATCGTTTCGATGGGCACTTTGAACGACATAAAGAAACATTTCAAGAAGGCAGACATCATCGAGATAGAAACGGATAGAACGCTTTTACCATCTGAGATAAATGGAAAGATACTCGATCAAGAGGATGGTTATTTAAAGGTAGAGGTTGAAGACATAAATCAATTCATGAAAAATCTCTTAAAATTAAACGTTCAGGTCAGAAGTTTTAAATCTCTCGAACCTTCTTTGGAGGATATATACGTCGAGATTTCCGAAGGTAACTTTGAAGAGAAAAGTGAGACTGTAAAGGTTAAGGAGTGAATTGAATGAATATATGGGACATTGCATGGAAGGACTTAAAGACATTTTTAAGGGGAAAGACAAGGGTCTTATTCTCCATTTTGATGCCAATAATAATGATGTTAATGCTTGGGTTCATCTTTCCAAAAACTGGCGGCTCTTATTCTGGCAACATGGGGATATATTCTCAAGACCTCATCTTCAACGCAAAGATTGAAAAATCTTTGCCAGCAACTGCCACAAACAAGATGATCCTCTACAATTCAAAACAAGATCTCATCGATGCCCTTGCAAGCGGCAAGATAATGGTTGGCGCTGTGATACCTAAAGATTTCTCTTTGTCACTGACACTCAATAGACCAGTAACGATTGATGTCATACCAAGTCCTGCAAACCCCCAGGCTGGCATTATGATGGGGCAGGCGCTTGCTGGCATGTTTGGAAAGTCTGGCGTTAATGAGATAAAGCAAAACGTGCAATCCAACCTTATCAACGCGGATGGAACAGCTTTCAATTATTACGATTTCACCGTCCCAGGACTTATGGCCATGATAGCGATAATGAGCGTTATGACGGGCCTTGCATCGGCTATAACGCGAGAGAGAGAACTCGGTACTCTTGACGGCGTTATGGTAACGCCCATAAGCAGAGGAAGCATTGTCATTGGAAAGGTACTTGCTCAGACTATAAGGGGCTTCGTAACGGCCATGATAATTTTGGCAATCTCATGGTTATTCTTTGGCGTTCATTTCAACGGTGCGTCTTTGTTATGGACTATTTTCTTACTTCTGCTGGGCACCTTCAGTTTTATCGGCGTTGGCGTCATGGTAACGGCTGCCATGAAGGAACAGGAAACAGCCATGATAACGATGACAACGATAACTTTCCCAATGATGTTTTTCTCTGGCGTGTTTTTTCCAATTCAACAGATGCCACAGTTCATGCAATATATAGCCTATATCTTCCCGTTAACGTACGCGGCAGATGCACTCAGAAACGTTATAACTTTGAACGTTGGTTGGAATTTCATCTGGGTTGATGTTGTTGTGCTTGTCGGCTTTGCGGTAGTAACATCCCTTGCAGCGACATTTACCTTCCAAAAATTGACTCAAGATTGAAGTCTCGCATACCAAACACTTGCAAATCTTGGCTAAGGAAATCCTTAGCCAAGATTTATTTTCACCGATC
>JAVRKN010000194.1:0-2685 GCA_031962405.1 Athalassotoga sp.
AGAGTTTAATGAGTTGGTCAACGATTTTCTGGTATATATCCCAATTCAATCATTTTTCTTGGATCTAAGGCACTTTCGACCAAATCTTTCGGTATTCCAGATTCGACAAGCAATTCTTTCACGTCACGATTTGTATCAAGAGATTTTTTAACTATTTCGGCAACTTTTTCGTAGCCGAGTATTGGCACAAAGCAAGTGGCTATCATGGCGCTCTTTTCAAGATGTTCTTTACATTTTTGTGGGTTTGCTCGAAGATCATCAACGCAATCTTTTAACGCTTTTGTGGCCAAGGTGAGATCGTCAAATGAATCGTAAAGCGCATACTGTATCAAGGGTAAAAATGGATTTAGTTCGAGATTGCCCGAAGAGATCGCCATGTTTATGGCCACATCGTTTGAAAGCACCTTCATTGACAATTGGATTGCGTACTCCAAGAGTACGGGATTTACTTTACCAGCCATTATGGAACTGCCAGGCTGAACGGCTTTCAACGTGATTTCGCCTATTCCACCAGCCGGTCCGCTTGAAAGAAATCTCAGATCATTTGATATTTTTATGATGTTCGTTGCAAGAGTTTTTAAAAGTCCGTGAACTTCGGCAAACACATCTGTATTTTGAGTTGCCTCTATTAAATTCTCGGCACGAACAAGTCCGATATGAACGCGCTCAGAAAGTTTTCTTGTGACCAAAAACGAGAATTTCTTCGGCGCGTCTATACCAGTGCCAATTGCAGTGCCTCCAAGATTCACAAAGCGAATTCTTTCTTCAACCTTGTAAAGTCTCCACCTGTCCCTTGCAATTGCTTCAGCGTAGGCGCCAAATTCCTGCCCAAGCGTTACTGGGACGGCATCCTGCATTTCAGTCCTTCCAAGTTTTATGACGTCATCAAAAGCCTTTTCCTTCAATTGCAAACTTTGTTGAAGGTTTGCAACTTCCTCTACGAGTGTTCTGAGCAGTCTTATCGCTCCAACTTTTATCGCTGTGGGATAGACATCGTTGGTCGATTGGGATCTGTTTACGTGATCTAATGGATGAACAAGGTAATCTCCAACTTTTCCACCAAGAATTTCAGTTGATCTATTTGCTATTATCTCGTTTATGTTCATGTTCAAAGATGTTCCCGCTCCGCCAGAGAGCGGATCAACGACAAACCATTTTCTAAATTTCCCTATTTCATCGCAAGATTGTCTTATTGCTTGAGCAATTTTTGGATCTACAATTCCAAGTTCTTCATTTGCGTATGCGCATGCCCACTTTACGTCGGCAAGAGCATTCAAAAGCGTATCGTGGACCGATCTTTTTGGAGGAAAATTCAAAATCGATCGTGCCGTGAAGGCACCGTAATAGGCATCTTCTGGTACCTCTATTTCTCCAAGAGAATCATATTCTTTGCGCATTTATCTCATCCCATGCCATCACAGCCTCAGGAAATGGTTCTAAAACTCTTGGAATGGCTCCATGAAGGTAAGAGATTATAACACCGTAATTCACAATTGGAATTCCAAGTAATTTTGCCTGTCTTATGCGCTCTAACATCATTCTTCTTGTTATAACGCAGCCACCGCAATGAAGGATTAATTTGTATTTTTGAAGATTTTCCGGATACTCTCTTCCCGAATGTATTTCAAAATTAAAATGCTTGCCGGTGAAATTCTCCAACCACCTTGGAATTTTGACGCGCGCTATGTCATCGGCGAGTGTCCTGTGATTGCATGCCTCAGAGATCAGTATGTTATCTCCATTTTCAAGACACCTTATTGCTTTTAAGCCATTGACAAGTTCAGCGATGTCACCTTTGTGCCTCGCTTCAAGAATTGAAAAGGTTGTAAGCGGTACATCATCTGGCACATCAGCCATGACCTTCATCACGGCTTGAGAATCTGTCACAACGAGTTTTGGCTTCGATTTAAGTCCTTCTAAAGTCCACCTCAACTCTCTTTCCTTGGTGACAACGGGAATGGCCTCGGCGTCCAAGCATTCTCTTATAGCCTCTACTTGTGGCGTTATGAGTCTTCCCTTTGGCGCTTCAAGATCTATCGGAACGACAAGTACGACAAAATCACCGCCATCGACGAGATCCTCGATGAGAGGAGGTTCGTAAGGCTTTTGCGCCAAAGATCCAACCGTCTGTCTTAGATCATCAATGGATCGTTCATCGTTCACGGAGACGATTTTGTAAGGATAACTCTTGGATTGTACAAATTTCAGAAGCGATTCGTTGATGCCAAGATCCGATTTGGTCAAAACTATTAAGAATGGAATCTCTCTGTTTTCTAAATCCTCAACTAACTTGCTCTCGTAATCGCTCCAACTGTTATTTGCCTCTATCACAACGCAAACGATGTCAGCTTTGTAAAGTGTTGAAAGGGTCTTTGAGACCCTGAGCCTTCCAATTTGATCTTCATCATCAAGACCAGCCGTGTCGATCAAAGTTACGGGACCAATTGGCAAAAGTTCCATCGATTTGTAAACGGGATCTGTTGTTGTGCCGGGTTGATCGGAAACTATGGCAATTTTCGATCCAACAAAAGCGTTGAAAAGAGAGGATTTTCCAGCATTTCGCCTTCCAGCAAAGATCACATGCGTTCTGAATGATTCTGGAGTTTTCATTTCATGCCTCCTTGACGTCAGTAAACCTCCATCTCAGATACATGTGAATTATAGCACATAATGAAAAAAGAATTT
>JAVRKN010000195.1:0-2640 GCA_031962405.1 Athalassotoga sp.
CCATTTTGTACCTCAAGATGATCGGACGTGAAATGTGAAATGAAAACTGGTGGTGAATCGTGATAATAGGTGTTTGCGGAAACATAGGTGCTGGTAAATCAACGATAATAGAGATGATGGAAAAGCATCTCGGTTATGTGCCCGTTTACGAAACGGTAGAAGAAAATCCATATCTTGAAGATTTTTACAAGGACATGAAAAAATGGGCTTTTCATTCCCAACTTTTCTTTCTTATAAAACGTTTCGATTTTTTGAAAAGAGTCGATCCTTCCAAGGGCGTTATATTGGAAGACAGGACAATAGAGGAAGATGTCAACATCTTTGCCAAAAATTTGCATGAGATGGGTTACATTTCTGACAAAGATTGGAAAACCTATCTCGATCTGTTTAGAACTTTTTCAGATCATCTTCCAAAGCCTGTCGGCATTATATATCTTGAGGCATCTGTTGAGACCCTCAAAAAGCATGTGAGACGTAGAGGAAGAGCCTTTGAGAGTAAAATCTCAGACGATTACCTTGAAAAACTCAACATGCTTTACAGTAAATGGATATCCACAGTTGAGATTCCTGTATTCAGAATCGATTGCAATTCCATTGATTTCGTGCTTTACGAAAAGGATAGAGATGAAATTCTTCAAAAAGTGTCAAATTTCGTCGATTCTCTTGGATAAAATGCTTCTTTGACGAATTTTGTTGGTATGCATGAGTATGCATCGGTATGTATGAGTATGCTTGAGTATGCTTTCCTTTTGCACCAAAAACCTCTATGCTATACTTTCAATTGAGAAATGGAGGTGGCTTTTGTGAAAAAGAAAGTTTTAATTCTTGGTGCAGCGGGGAGAGATTTTCACAATTTCAACACGTATTTTCGTGATAATCCGGATTATGAAGTTGTAGCGTTCACGGCAACTCAAATTCCAGATATTGCCGGTAGAAAGTATCCTGCCGAATTGGCTGGGAAACTTTATCCAAATGGTATTCCCATATATCCAGAAGAAGATATGGCAGAACTTGTGAAAAAGCATTCAATAGACGAAGTTGTCTTGTCTTACAGCGATCTTCCTCATCAGTACGTTATGGAGCGCGCATCAATGGCAATTTCTGCCGGTGCAGATTTTAAGTTGATGGGCACGAAGCACACGATGATAAAGTCTAAAAAACCAGTCATAGCCATTTGCGCTGTAAGAACTGGATCTGGAAAAAGTCAAACGACAAGAAGGGTACTCGATATATTGAGAAATCACAAGAAAAAAGTTATCTCTATACGTCATCCCATGCCGTACGGTGATCTTGTCAAGCAAAAGGTTCAAAGATATGCCACATATTCTGATTTGGATAAATACGAATGCACAATAGAAGAGAGAGAAGAGTACGAGCCTCATATTGATAGAGGTGGAGTTATCTATTCTGGCGTTGATTATGAGGCTATTCTAAGACAGGCTGAATCTGAAAATCCAGACGTTATTTTGTGGGACGGCGGAAATAATGACTTTTCATTTTACAAACCTGATTTGCTCATAGTTGTTGCAGATCCACACAGGCCTGGCCATGAAAAAACTTTTTATCCTGGCCTTGCGAATTTCATGATGGCAAATGTGATAGTCATCAACAAAGAAGAAACAGCACTTCCTGAAAACATCGATGAGATAAGAAGAAGTGCGGCACAGTTTAATCCTAAAGCCACAATTATAGATGCTGCCTCCCCAATCTTCGTTGATAGGTGGGAGGAAATACGTGGAAAGAAAGTGCTTGTCATAGAAGATGGTCCAACATTAACACACGGCAACATGCAATATGGCGCTGGATACGTTGCCGCCGTTAAATTTGGCGCGGCCGAAATCATAGATCCACGGCCATTTGCAGTTGGTTCGATAGTTGATACTTTTAAGAAATACAATCACCTTTCAAAGATACTTCCGGCGATGGGATATGGAGGAAAGCAGATAAAAGAACTCGAGGAGACGATTAACAATTCTGATGCGGAACTTGTCATCGTGGGAACGCCAATAGATCTTGGCAGAGTTTTAAAGATGAACAAGCCTTCCTTAAGAGTCAGATACGAACTTGAAGAAATCGGAAAACCGAATCTCGAAGATGTGATATCCGATTTTCTCAAGTCAAACAACATTTAAAATCGGGGCTTCATGCCCCGATTTTGATTCCTTCATGATTTAAAAGCCACAGTTTTCTCCATTGGCCACTGCTGTAATTTCCAGCCTTACCATCTGATCTCACAACACGATGGCAGGGAATTATTATTGCCATTGGATTTTTCCCCACAGCACTTCCCACAGCCCTAAATGCTTTGGCATGACCAATGGATACGGCTATATCTTCGTAAGAGACAACCTTTCCAAATGGTATCTTCATCATCTCATTCCAAACGCGTTTTTGAAAATCTGTTCCCTTGTCAAACACGTAATTGATTGAAAAATTCCTTCTTTTCCCCACAAAATATTCATCCAACTGAAAGACACAATTTTGAATCTCATGAGAAGTGTAAGTTACATCATCTACCTCATCGGTGAAATCTACGGAATAAATAAGATCATCGACAGCCGCTATTTTTATCGTGCCTATTGGAGATTTATAATATGCAATTTGAAAGTTTGACATATTCTCACCTCATAATCTTTCTTA
>JAVRKN010000196.1:0-2599 GCA_031962405.1 Athalassotoga sp.
TTCGAAATTTAAAGTTGGTTTAGTATATAATTTTCTGCCGCAAGGCAAATCGCTTTATACTCTCATAACAAAAACAGACACTGAAAAGTAGTGCCGCGGTCACAATCATTCATAATCTCATGGTTCATTTCAACATATTATATCATTTGTTTTTGAGGGAGGTAGACCTCTGCCTCTCCGCTTATAACCTCTTTATCTCCATCGATGACATTAGTTAAAAGGAAAAGTCTTCTTTTGTCCGTATTTTTGTCCTTGACTTCTATGTGAATTTTAACGGTGTCGCCGATGTAAACTGGCTTTTTGAATTTCACAAATTGTGACACATAAACAGTTCCGGCTCCAGGAAAATCTCTGCCAAGCACTTTAGAAATTAAAGAAACGACAAGCATGCCGTGTGCTATTCTTCTTCCAAATTGGGTCTTTTTGGCAAATTCTTCATCGACGTGTAAAGGATTATCATCGCCGGTTATCCTGGCGAACTCTTGGACCATTTGATCGCTTACAAGCATATTGCTCTCAAAAATCATGCCTACCTTTATATCTTCAAATTCCATAATTTTCCCTCATAAATGGTTGCCCAACATGTCTATCACGTATTTTGACCAACTCTCCATCATATCGTACTTCGTGAGTAAATCTGCCAAATTAACGAATTCCCATGAAAATTTATCCTTCTCTCTTATACCTTCGATGTCTGCTTTTATCTGAAAAACTACTCCAAGATGAACTCTGTTAACTGGCGTGCTTGTTTCTTTTATAACCCCCATGTATTTTGGCCATTCGAAAGATTTTCTTATTATAACCTCTTCATTCATCTCCCTTTCCATGCCGGAAAGAAATTTCATCCATGGTGTATCGCCTTCATCTTGATCGTTGACATGACCGCCTATTCCTATACTGTACATGCCATGAAGCCTTTTTTCAGTTTGGCTTGAGAGCCTTTTGACCATAAGATAGAGATCATCCATGTTTTGCATCACAATGTAAGGTATGAGTTGCCTAATAGATTCATCTGATTCTGCTCTATCTCTCTTGACAAAAAAGCCCTTTCTTTCCGTCAAAAATTTTATCTCTTCTATTGGTACATTCACAAATCCTTCTTCTTTGACCACTTCGTTGATGTCTTTCGCGGCAACAACAAGCACCATTTCATCCATTTCTTATCCAGCCCCTTTTTTTCAATTGAAGGATACATCAACCGTGATATTATACCATTTAAAATTAGGGATTAGAGATTAGGGAATAGTGAGGCGGATGGCAGGATGCCCTCGAGATGGCCTCCGCAGCGTTAGCGAGGACCAGACATCGAGAGGGTACCTGCCGGAGCCGATCAAAAAGCAGCACATAGCCTATAGCGTATAGCACATAGCAAATGGGAGTAGACATTAGAGATTAGTGAGTGGTAAAATTTCGATGTGGCACCTGTGGAAAGTTATATTTTGAAATTTAATCATAATGTGATATAATTTTTATCCTTCCAAAATTCATTTAAGGGGGTAATGAGAAATGAGGAAGTACATCGTTTTGATGGCGTTGATTTCAGTAATTGCTTTTTCGGCCTTGGCAGCGGGAATTCAATTTAACGTGCTTACTTACTACACTATGAACTTACAAAATCAAACGTCTTCTCAACCGGCAAACATCTTCCCGATCGTCTACTTTAACGTTCCAGTAATGAAGGGTTTAAACATCAGCATTCAAGATTATCTTGCGACAAATCTTGCGACTTTCTCGGCCTTCGGTGTTACTTTGATTCAACCGACATTTTGGTACGCGAATTATTACTCTGGAGACTGGAATATCTATCTTGGAAAGTTCAGATCGAACCATGTTTTGACCAGAGAATCAAACTACTTATGGATAATGCCGTGGGTTGGAGGTTTCTACGACTACGTGACTGGTGGTGAAGTTAACTACACTCTTGGAAATCTTGCAATGGGCGCAAGGTACGATGTGCCAAGTTCGACCTTTGGAGGGTATTTAGGGTATTCGAGCAAAGATCTCAGCCTTTACGCCTATGCAGCGCAAGACTTCAGTTATGCTAAAAACAACAAAATACACCTTTCGGCAAATGGCCAGTACAATTTCAACCTTGGAGACGTATCGATGTCAGCCATAGGAGCGGCTGCTTATGACCTTTATGCCAACAATCCAACCTTTGGAATGCCAACATGGGAGGCGGAATTAAACGCGAATTATAATAACTTCTCCTTCCAAGGACTTTACGCTAACCAACCAACAAGTAGTTCTGCCTACATACATTACGACACAACAGATCCAGACAGATATGGATATCCATTGCAAGTTGCGAATGCCATTCTTACTTACAATTTAGACAAATCAAATGCCATTGGTGGATTGATCGATTGGAATTCAAAACTTTCCTCGCCATCTTTCGGATTATTTTACCAGCACGGTTATTTCAGCATAACAATTGGCACCGGTAACATGACTGGTTCTATTTCTGGAAACAATTACATAGTCCTCAACTATTCAACTTACGTTTCTCTGCCTTTGACTTCAGGCACTCTTTTCTAATTTCAGAATCAAATGAAAATTTAAACTGTCCACGAATTGTGGACAGTTTTTATTGTATACT
>JAVRKN010000197.1:0-2596 GCA_031962405.1 Athalassotoga sp.
ATTAATTCAGTATATCAAAAGAGATGGACTTAAGTCCATCTCTTTTTTAAAATTAGAGATTTATTCTAATTTAAGTTCTGCTTGACTTGACCAAAGTCCATGAATGTTGCAATGTGAATATGCTATCACAGTCCCTGGTTTTTCTGTTCTAAAAGTGATGGTAACTTCTGGGTCAGAATAGACTGTGCTCGTGTTAGGACCTTGAGTTGAAGCACCATGTGCCTGAAATTCGTATTTTCCTATCACGTAAGGATACTTTTCGCCACTTGGCAAAAAGTAAACCTCTATCCATGCTATGTGATGTTCCGTTGTGTTTGGGTGTGGGATTTCTTTTCCAACGCTGACTGTAACCTTTATCTTTTCGCCTTTTTTAACGTGTGCTGGCAATTCAATAACCGGCACGTGTTTCTCCTTTTTAAAGTCATCTGACAAAATAACTTCTTTTAAACTTGCCATTTAAATCACCCCTTTTAGAAAGTTTTTATTTCACACTTTACCAAGTTCCGCATCTAACATTAAAAGACCTTGATTTGAATCTTTTATCATTCTCAACCTTTCAAGAATTTGTAGAACAGAATATTCCTCTTCAACTTGTTCATCGACAAACCATTGTAAAAATGAAGAAGTAGCGTAATCTTTTTCTCCATCTGAAAGATTCGTAAGTCTTTCTATAGACTTCGTTACTTCCTGTTCATGAACGTAAGTTGCCTCAAACACATCTAAAGGTGATTTCCATTCAATGGGAGGTTCTTTTATCGACTTCAATATAACCCTGCCATTTCTCTTGTTAACGTAATCGTATATCTTTTTGGCATGTTCTTCCTCTTCTTTTGACTGATTTTCCATCCATGCGGCAAATCCATTTAATTTTATCGCTCTGAAGTATGCACCCATTGAGGCGTAAAGGTAGGCAGAATAAAGTTCGGCATTTATCTGTTCGTTCAAAACATCTTCGATCTTCTTACTTAACATAGAATTCCCTCCTCTCAAATTATACCCAAATTTTTATGCTTTGTAAAAATTTTTTCAGAAAGATTATCTATTGAATCCAAATCTTGTACTTTTGGGTAGCCATTAACAGAAACGGGATCGATTATTTCAGCCTTGACAGAAGAAATCATTCCCTTTAACTGCTCTATTGCCTGACCGCCCCAATTGTAAGAATTGATAATGGATATGAACTTTGTCTTTGGTCTTAAAGCGTTAAAAAGATACGCAACATAAGCGATGTTTGGATGCACTCCAACAAGCATCGTTGGAGTTGCTATGACAACAGTTGCAGAATCAACAAGGGAAATTGCCAACTTTCCTACATCCATGCTCACAACGTTGAAAGGTTCAACGATTATGTCTCGCTTAACAAGATCATCTATCAACCTCTCTACCATCTTAGTCGTGCTACCGTGCATTGAAAGATAAACGATGGTAACTTTGTTTTGAACCTCGTCTGATGTCCACTTACGATATGCGTCAACTATCAATTCTGGCTTATCGTAAATCTGGCCATGGCTTGGGGCTATAAGATCTACTTCAAGAGGTTCGATCTTTTTAAGATTCGATTTTATCGACGAACGAAATGGCATCATTATCTCGGCGTAATACCTTTTGGCGCCTTCAAGCGCCCTTGCCGTATTTTCACCGACGAAAAGTTCGCTTGAAGCAACGTGAGATCCAAAAAAATCACACGTAAAGAGTATCTTGTCTTCTTTAAGGTAAGTTGACATAGTTTCGGGCCAATGAACCCAAGGAGTTAAAATGAATTTAAGAGTTTTATCGCCAAGAGAGAGTTCTGTTCCATCCTCCACGGTGATGAATTTAGATTCATCTATCAATAGCAGAGATTTCAGGAAATCTTTGCATTTTGCATTTGTGACAACCTTTGCTTGCGGATAAATCTCAAGAATCCTTGGAATTGAGCCTGAGTGATCTTGTTCAGCGTGCTGAGAGACTATGTAATCTATTTTATCTACATTCAAACTCTTTATATTCTCAACAAACGCTTCTGTTTTAGATGGATCAACGGTGTCTATTAGGAGGTTTTTATCTCTTCCTTTTACAAAATATGAGTTGTAAGAAGTACCTTCTGCAAGTGGGATAAGTTCGTCAAAAAGTTCTCTGTCCCAATCTTGTACTCCAACGTAAAAAACATCTTTTTTTATCTCTCTTGCAGCCATAATTTGCACCCCCAATCACTTTTGATCGCAATTTTTGCATACTCCAAAAAATTCAAGTGAGTATCCTTCAACTTTGTAGCCCATTTTTTCCATTGTCTTCTCAATCGCGCTTATTTCTTTTTGCAATTTTTCTAAACTTTCCAACTCAATAGGTGCATCCTTTATTTTCCCGCAATTTTTGCAGTAAAAATGATAATGCTTGCTTGTGTTATCATCAAATCTTTTTTGAGCATCAACTGGCTCAATTTTTGCTATAAAGCCATTTTTTGAAAGCACCTCAAGACTTCTGTAAACTGTGCTCATGCTTATCTTTGGCAATCTTTTTTTAACTGCCACATAAACCTCGTCTACGGTGGGGTGATTTCCAAGATTCTTCAATTCTTCAAGAATTATTTTTCTTTGATGCGTAATTCTCATTGGAG
>JAVRKN010000198.1:0-2507 GCA_031962405.1 Athalassotoga sp.
TGGCTTATGGCAAAATCGAAACGGAAAATGGCAAAATGGGAGAGTAAGAAGATGGAAAACATCCTTGATTATGATTACACGACGCTAAAAAATAAATTTGAGATGGAAAACCTTGAATCTTACAGGACAACGCAAATCTTTGATTGGATATATAAAAAGCATGCCACATCTTTCGCCGTTATGACAAATCTTTCCAAGCAACTTAGAGAGCGTATTTCGATGAAATTCAGCATTGATATGCCAGAACTCGTTAAAAAAACAAGGTCATCAGATGGAACGGTGAAATTTTTGTGGAAATATTCAGATGGTAACACGGTTGAATCCGTGATTTTAAGATATCCCGACAGAATAACAGGCTGTATTTCCTCTCAAGTTGGATGTCCACTTAACTGTGCATTCTGTGCAACTGGAATGTCAGGTTACGTGAGAAATCTAACCTCGGGAGAGATCCTCTCTCAAATTCTTGGCATGGAGATATCTGAAAATGAAAAGATAAACAACGTGGTTTTCATGGGAATGGGAGAACCAATGTTGAATTACGACGAAGTAATAAAGGCAATTCACGTCATAACAGATCCAAGGGCTTTCAAAATAAGTCAAAGACGCGTTTCCATATCAACGGCAGGCGTTGTTGATGGGATCTTAAAACTTTCCAAAGAACCACTCGATGTGATCCTATCGATCTCGCTTCACGCGCCAACAGACGATAAAAGGTCTATGATAATGCCCATCAACAGAAAATATAACTTGGAAAATCTTATGGAAAGCGTAAAGATCTATCAAAAAGCAAAAGATAGAAGAGTGACCTTTGAGTATATTCTCTTTGATAAATTCAACGATTCACTCGATGATGCACGGAAACTGGTAGAACTTCTAAAAGACATAAAATGTAATGTCAATCTTATAAGATACAACGATACAGATTCTGGTTTCAAAAAGACACCGATGGATCGGGCGGAAGTTTTCGCGAAATTTCTAAAGGATAACGGTATAGAGGCAGTGATAAGGGCAGAAAAGGGGGAGGACATAGCGGCCGCATGTGGTCAATTGAGGAGACAAACACTTTGAGAAGAGGCACGATAATTTCTTTCTATTCGAATTTTGCCATCGTATCAGACGACGTGGACAAATCTGAAACTCTGTGCTCTTTGAGAGGCCGCTTTAAATTATCAAAGATTAAACCGCTTGTAGGCGATAAAGTTGAATATATAAGAGATCATGATAGAGGAAGAATTGAGTCCATCCTTCCAAGGATCAGCGTGATCGAAAAGCCAAAGATCTCAAATGTGAATCAGGCTGTGACGGTCTTTTCAATTTCAAAACCTGATGTACCTTATTCTATAGTAGATAGAACAATTGCAAGCGTTTTAAGATCCATCCCAAACGTATTGGTTGTTTTGAACAAAGTTGACATAACCGATGAAAGTAGACTTGAAGAGTTCAAGCGTATTTATCGAATCCACGATCTTCATCTGGTAAGTGCTTACACCGGAATGGGAATAGACGAATTGAGATCAAAATTAAGAGACAAAATATCCGTCTTTGCAGGTCCATCTGGTGTTGGAAAATCCTCTTTGATCAACCAGATAATAGGATCTAATTTGAAAACAGGCGTTATTTCAGATAAAACAAATTTTGGAAAGCATACCACCACCGCTGCTTCTCTTTTAAAGATTCCAGAAGGTGGTTTTATAGTTGATACACCTGGTTTTACAACTATAGAATTCACGAATATAGCACCGGAAGAAGTTCAAAAACTCTTTTTAGAGATATTCTCCGCATCGAAAGAGTGCGCTTTTGATGATTGTTTACACGAATTCGAACCAGGATGTAAAGTTAAAGAACTCGTTGAAAAAGGAGAGATACCCAACAGTCGTTACAAAAATTATCTTTCCATCTTAAACGAGGTTAAATCTCAAAAGATTGGAGATGTTAAATTTGACAAAAAACGTTAAATTATCACCGTCGATTCTTTCCGCCGATTTCACAAGACTCGGTGATGAGATCAAAAAAGTTGAAAGAGTTGCCGATTACATTCACCTCGACGTCATGGACGGCCATTTTGTTCCAAATATAACCTATGGCCTTATAATAGGAGAAGCCTTGAAAAGAATCACAAAAATTCCCATAGATTCTCATTTAATGGTTGAAAGACCGGAAAATTTTGTGGATGATTTTTGCAAGATATCAGAAATAGTCTCAATTCACTATGAAGCAACGTATCATCTTAATAGGCTAGTGAACAGGATAAAAGAGAATGAAGCAAAAGCCTTCGTTGCCATAAACCCCCATACTCCCGTTGAATTTCTTGAAGACATAATCATGGATGTGGATGGCGTACTCGTGATGAGCGTTAACCCTGGCTTTGGAGGGCAAAAGTTCATTCCAAACACCCTGAACAAAATAAGGAAATTGGATGAAATGCGCAAACGCCTGGGATTGAGTTTTGAAATAGAAGTGGATGGAGGTATAAACGAAGATACCTTCAAGCCAGTTTTAAAAGCAGG